>NZ_WNXE01000942.1:0-647 GCF_010993615.1 Arhodomonas sp. KWT
TTGAGCGTGGCCCGGGTCTTTTTCGTGAAGTGGTACTGCACGCCCGCCGTCCAGGTCTCGAAGGTGGCCCGGGTTGGCTGGTCGAGGTTGCGGCGGTAGGCGTCGTAGCGCAGCTGCAGTTCCCAGGGCGTGCCGGGGACGAAGTAGGCGCCCTCGATGTAGCCGCCGCGAGCGCGATAGTCGTTGAACAGCTTCTCCGGAGCGTGCTGGCCCTGGAAGATCATGCCCTTGCCCTGCATGAACTCCGCGCTCACCCGGAACGGACGCCGGAGGTAGTACGCGCCGACACCGTAGCGGACGCGGTCCTGCGTCCGGCTGCTGTCATAGGCGTCCGTGCGCTCGCCGCCCTGGTACCAGCCGAAGAACTTCAGCGTCGGCCGGAAAGGGCCGCCGCCGGGACCGTCGAAGAGGTACGCGGAGGACCAGTAGAGATAGAGGTCCTCGTCACCGTCCGACTCGTCCATCTGCACGCCGCTGCCGTTGCCGAGCATCACCGCGTAGCTGTGCTCCCAGCGGCCGGCGTCGAAGGCGTCGAAGACCTGCACGCCCGTATCGCGGAACGCCCCGACGGGGTTGGAGAAGGCGTTCATGTCCGCGTCCGGGGTCGACTGCGGCGGGACGTTCGTCTCCCCGGCCTCGGGGAAGCG
>NZ_WNXE01000943.1:0-647 GCF_010993615.1 Arhodomonas sp. KWT
ATGTGACTGGGATTGACGTCGCCCAGGCCGCCGATGGTGGAGATCTCCGGGCCGTTCGCGAGATAGCGGGGGCCGGGGATCTGAGCGCTGTTGATCGCGTCCCGGATGACCACGTCCAGCCGCGGCTTGGCGGCGGCCGCGCCGCAGCACATGGTGTAACCGCTGTCCAGATAGGTCTTGGCCGATCCGGCCGCCGCGAGGATGTGCTCCTCGACGGGCATGATGCCGATCTTGTCCAGGCCTGCCTGGTCGATCCAGCTCAGATGGGTGTGCGCGTCGCACAGGCCGGACATCAGCGTGGCGCCGCTGCCGTTGACGACCGTCGCCGCCGGGGCCTTGATCTGGCCGCTCCCCGCGGCGACCTCGGCAATGCGGTTGTCCCGCACGAGGACCTCTCCGGCATAGGGTTGGCTGCCGGTGGAATCCAGGACGTTGACGTTGGTGAACAGGGTCTCGCTCATGACACTCTCCTCCAGTGCAATTCTCGGGCGTGGCGCGCCGGGACGGCGCGCCATTCTCGCCAGTACCCGTGTGCGGCTTGGGCGGCGGCCGTGCCGCCCGGTGCCGCTTTCTGTCGTTGTGCGTCAGTCACCGGTGCCGCGCGTTGCGGCGGGGCATCAGGCGTGGTTGTGGAAATACAGGTTGAG
>NZ_WNXE01000944.1:0-646 GCF_010993615.1 Arhodomonas sp. KWT
GTCATCATCCCGCTGTCCGGCTGGTTCATGGCTTCGGCCGGCGGACACACGCCCGGCTTCTTCGGGCTGTTCTCCCTGCCGCCGCTGGTCGCCGAGAACGAGGCGCTCCACGAGTTCGGCGAGGAGGCGCACGAGATCCTGCCCTGGATCCTGGTGGGCGTGCTGGCCCTCCACATCCTCGGGGCCCTCAAGCACCACTACGTCGACCGGGACGCGACCCTGCAGCGCATGGTGCGGGGCACGCCCCAGTAGCCGGCACGCGCGCCGCCGGCGGGCGTTGACCCGCGTCATGCCCGCCGGCGCGACAAGGTGTCCTCCTGCCCGTCAACCGGGTAACACGACAACGACGCACAAAAGGGGCACGAGGCGATGCGCGCCATCAAACTCACGCTCTGGTCCTTCCTGGCCGGGCTGACCCTGCTCTGGCTGCTCGCGGATACACTCCTGCCTGAGCCGCTCAACTACTTCTCGTTCCGGCACGCGTTCGTTCAGTACACTGGCGTACTCGCGATCGGCACCATGAGCCTGGCCATGGTCCTGGCCACCCGGCCCGCCCGGGCGGAACGCCGGCTCAACGGCCTCGACAAGATGTACCGCCTGCACCGGTGGCTGGGCATCGCCGCCCTGACCGTGGCGGTCGTTCACT
>NZ_WNXE01000945.1:0-645 GCF_010993615.1 Arhodomonas sp. KWT
AGCGCTTTGCCAATGCGCGGCAATTCGCTGCCTACTTCGGGGTGGTGCCGCGCCAGCACAGCACCGGCGGAAAGACGCGCCTGGGGCGCATGAGCCGTCAGGGCGATGGCTATGTCCGCCGGGTGCTGGTCAGCGGCGCCCAGGCGGTGCTGCAGAAGCTGCCGGCCGAGCCGGGCGAGGCAGCGGACACGCGCCGACTGCAGCGCTGGCGCGCGCGCCATGGCACCAAGGGCGCGGCGGTGCGCCTGGCCAACCGCAATCTGCGCATCGCCTGGGTGCTGCTCACGCGCGGGGGCAGCTACGAGCCCGAGCCGCGCCGCGCATTGCCGGGCGGCTGAGCACTGAGAAGGTAACGGCTGGAGGGACAGCACCCATGTAGCGAGCACCCCATCCCCTGGCGCCTGCGGCGCCGACCCGCTGCTGACTGGCATGAACCATCAGGTAAGACCGTCGCGGATCCGATGCCCAACGACCTACCGGCCCCCGAGGCCTTTTTGTAATCGGCACTCCGCGAGCTCATTCGATGCCGGCCCGTGGTGCAGCGAAGTGCGCCACCTCGCTGAGGCCTGATACATAAGTGCAGCCGGGGTTCCTTCCACCAGCCAGCGGTTGACACGGGGGGCGAGTCCATACATAGGTCGTGCA
>NZ_WNXE01000946.1:0-645 GCF_010993615.1 Arhodomonas sp. KWT
TACCACGGCTACTACGACATCGGCATCGCCGTGTCCACGGAGCGCGGCCTGATGGTGCCGGTGCTGCGTAACGCCGATCAGCTCTCGTTCGCGGAGATCGAGTCCGCGATCACCGACTTCGGCCAGCGCGCCAAGGCCGGCAAGATCAGTATCGACGAGCTCACCGGCGGCACCTTCACGCTCACCAACGGCGGCATCTTCGGCTCGCTGCTGTCCACGCCGATCCTCAACCCGCCCCAGAGCGGCATCCTCGGGATGCACAAGATCCAGGAGCGGGCCATGGTGGAGAACGGCGAGATCCGGGCCCTGCCGATGATGTACCTCGCCCACTCCTACGATCACCGCATCATCGACGGCCGCGAGGCAGTGCAGTTCCTCGTCGCGATCAAGGAGGTCATCGAGGACCCGGCGCGGCTGCTGCTCGAGGTTTAACCGGCTTTAGACAACGGGAGTCAAAATGGCCAATTCCTACGACGTTATCGTCATCGGTGCCGGCCCCGCGGGCTACGTGGCGGCCATCCGCGCCTCGCAGCTGGGTATGAGCGTGGCCTGCATCGACGAGTTCCGCCGCAAGGGCAGCGAGCCCGCGCTGGGCGGGACCTGCCTGAACGTGGGCTGTATCCCCTCGAAGGCGCTGCTCGATTC
>NZ_WNXE01000947.1:0-644 GCF_010993615.1 Arhodomonas sp. KWT
GGGCTGTCGCCGGCTCACACGCGCATCGCGCTGATCATGCTGGCCTGTCCGGCAGCGTCCGCCTCCTACGTGCTGGCACGCCAGCTCGGCGGCGACGAGGCTCTGGCCTCCAGCCTGATCCTGCTGAGCAGCCTGCTCGCCGTGCCGGCGATGATCGTGGTCCTGGCGTTCACCTGAGGGGGGAGGCGATGACACCGCCCGGGTTGCTGCCGCTGACGCTGCTTGCCGCCCTCGCCATGGCCTGGTGGGTGAACCTCCGTGCGCGGGCCGCGGCGCTGGGACGCTGCCGGCGCGTGTGCACCCGGCGCGGCGTCACCCTGCTCGACGATACCGTGGCCCTGGAGCGCTACTACCTCGTGCGCGACGCCACCGGGCGGCTGCGTCTGGGGCGGGTGTACCGCTTCGAGTTCAACGGTCCGGAGCAGGAGCGCGGCCGCGGCTGGGTCCGTCTCGCCGGGCCGGTGGTGGTCGCCGTCGCGCTGGAGCGCGCCGACGGCGGCGCCGATGTGGAGCACCCGGGCACCGAATAGCCCGCTGACCGTAACCCGTCATAACCGCGTCACCGCGCTGCCACCTGCCCGGGGCACGCTGAGGCCGTTGCAACCACGGCGAGGGTGCGTCGATGCGGCCGACACGGGCGATTG
>NZ_WNXE01000948.1:0-644 GCF_010993615.1 Arhodomonas sp. KWT
CGCGTCGTCAGCATCACGCAGCCGTCCAGGGTGAGGACGTTGCCCCAGTGGCTCGTCTCGAAGACCTGGATGTGCTGGTAGGGGCTGTGCTCGTCGAGGAGCGTACCCGTAATGCGCAGCGAAAACGCCACGCCCTCGTCCTCGAACGCTTCGGAAAACCAGTGCTCGTCGAGACTCATGCCGTGCTCCGCGTGGATCGTGGGCGGGAGTTTACTCCTGATAGCGGTGTCCGGCACAGGGCGGCAATCGTGCAGTCGCGCCGTGTGCCGGGGGCGCTGATATCATGGCCGTTTCTTCCCGTCGGCCAACCCGCCTTACGCCGTGTGCGGGCAGGGTAACGAACGGGGCATTACAGCACAGAGAGAGGAGACCAGTCGGATGACTGACACGCCGCAGCGCATCGCCGTCGTGGGGGGCGGCACCATGGGACGGGGGATCGCCCAGACCGCCCTCACCGCGGGCCGGGAGGTCGTCCTGTGCGACGTCTCCGAGGCCGTTCTGGACAAGGCCCGGGAGGCCATCGACGGTGGCCTGCGGCGCCTCGTCGACAAGGGCCGGCTGGAGGCCGACGCCGCCGAGGCCGCGCTCGCGCGACTCAGCGTCACCACCCGCATGGCGGACCTGGCCGATGCAACGGTGATTGT
>NZ_WNXE01000949.1:0-643 GCF_010993615.1 Arhodomonas sp. KWT
CGTACAGGCTCTGGTAACCGCCCTGCATGGCGTGGGGCTGCGGCTGCCAGCGGGCCCGGCGACGCTCGAGCTCGGCCCCGTCGATCTTCAGCGCCAGGCGCCGGGCCTCGACGTCCAGCTCGATGATGTCGCCCTCCTCGACCAGCGCCAGCGGCCCGCCGGCGGCGGATTCCGGCGCGACGTGAAGCACCACGGTGCCGAAGGCGGTGCCGGACATGCGCGCATCCGAGACGCGGACCATGTCCCGCACGCCCTTCTCCAGGACCTTGCGCGGCAGCGGCAGGTTGCCGACCTCCGCCATGCCCGGATAGCCCTGCGGCCCGGCGCCCTTGAGGACCAGCACGCTGTTCTCGTCGACGTCGAGGTCCGGATCGTCCACGCGGGCCTTGAAGTCCTCGATGCTCTCGAACACTACCGCCCGGCCGGTGTGCTGCATGAGATGCGGTGAGGCCGCCGAGGGCTTGAGCACCGCGCCCTGGGGCGCGAGGTTGCCCTGAAGCACGGCGATGCCGCCCTGGTGAAAGACCGGGTTGTCCCGGTCGCGGATGACGTCGTCGTTGAAGCAATCCGCCGCATTCAGCTGCTCACCCATGGTGCGCCCGGAGATGGTGAACGCATCTTCGTGCAGCAGGTCCCGGATCTT
>NZ_WNXE01000094.1:0-1922 GCF_010993615.1 Arhodomonas sp. KWT
GCCCAGGCGCTGGAGACCACCACGGTCTGCGAGGTGCCGTTCGAGCGTCTGGAGGCATTGTCGACGCGTATCCCGGGCCTGCAGCGCCAGCTCCTGCGGCTGATGAGCAAGGAGATCTTCTCGGATCATGAGATGCTCCATGCGCTGGCCAACCGCAGCGCCGAGGAGCGGCTCGCCATCGTGCTGCTGAGCCTGTCCAAGCGGTTCGCGCGCCGCGGCCTGTCACCGTGGCGGTTCCGGCTGCCGATGTCGCGTTCCGAGCTCAGCAACTATCTGGGTGTGGCGCCGGAGACCATGAGCCGGTTGTTCCGCCGCTTCCAGGAGCGGGGCTGGATCGCCAGTCACGGCAAAGAGCTGTCGCTGGAGGACGTGCGCACGCTCCGGCATCTTGCCGGGCAGTCCCGCAACGAGGCGCCTGATCGGGACGTGCGCTCCGGCAGGGGGTGAGTACAGGTCCCGGGTGCCGGGCGGGCGCCGCGGCACCCGCCCTGCCTGCGTTCAGGTCTCGCCGCGCATGTAGTGGCGCTCGGCGTGCACGAGGGCCCGGTGCCAGTGCAGCACCGTCTCGTTATCCGGGAAGCGGGCCACGAGCTTCGCCGTTTCCCGGTTGAGCCGGGAGATCTTCGCTTCCTTGACCTCCTCGTTCGGTGTCGCCTGGGCGGCGACCCAGTTCTCCCGCAGCTGGGCGATGCGGGCGTCCAGACCTTCAAGCCCCGACATGCCGGCCACCCCGGCCAGCAGTGCCATGGTGACGAGGGCACTGATCACTGTGCGTTTCATTGCCTGCGCTCCTCCCCTTGCGTCGTCACCCGCCCCGCCTGCAAGGACAACCCCATCGGCGCCTGGGTTCCGTGTCGGCGATCACATCATCCCCGTTTGCAGACGAGCGGCCTCGGACATCATCTCGAAGGACCAGGGCGGGTCGAACACGATCTCCACGGACACGTCCTCCACGGTGGGCACCTGCAGGACCTTTTCGCGTACGTCGTAGGCGAGGATGTCGCCCATGCCGCAGCCGGGGGCGGTGAGCGTCATCTCGATGGCCACCGAGCGGCTGCCGTCGTCGCGGCGCGACACCTGGCAGGTGTAGACGAGGCCGAGCTCGACGATATTGATCGGGATCTCGGGGTCGTAGCAGCGTCGCATCTGGTCCCAGACGAGCTGCTCGACGTCCGCGTCCGAGGCGTCGTCCGGCAGCTCGGGGGCCGCCTCCGGCTCCTTGCCGATGGCGTCCGCGTCCTTGCCGTCGATACGGAAGAGGTTGCCCTGGATGTAGACGGTGTAGCTGCCGCCGAGGGCCTGGGTGATCATGCCCTCGGCACCCTTCGGGATCACGCCGGTGTCGCCGGAGGGGATCAGCGCGGCGTCGCAGTCGCGCTCGAAGACCACGGGTTCGTTGGGTTGCGCCTGCATGACGGCCTCCGCTACCTGAAACTGGACTGGTTTGGTCGGAATTCTATCACCCAGCGTGCGGGTATGCAGAATCCGCTCCGGCCATCAGTCCGTCGTAGTCCAGGGGGTCGCGTACCGCGGCGAGCCGTCGCAGCAGAGTCCCGCGCAGGCGCAGACGGTGATCCCGCGGGTGCAGCGCGATGCGCACCGGTCCCGGCCAGCGGCCGAACACGGCGTCCAGGGTGCCCAGCGCCGCCGCCCGCGCGGGCGTATCCGCCTCGAAACCGATGACCGGTAGCCGCCGCCGCCGACCGGTGCGCAGATCATGCACGGCGGTGAGGGTCTCCAGGTAGCGGAAACCGAGGTCGGCGAGCCCCGTGGGACGGATCGGGCCCAGGGCCCAGGCCGGCGGGACGTACAGGGCCGGGCGGCCGAGGTCGTTGTCCGCGAACCACGTGCGGCAGCGGCGGACCAGCGCACGTATCCCCGCGGCGTCCAGGGCCAGGTGCTCGGCGGCCTGGCGCGAGAGC
>NZ_WNXE01000094.1:2022-3346 GCF_010993615.1 Arhodomonas sp. KWT
CCGCGGCGTGCAGGCGGTGATAGCAGCCCCGGACAGCCGTGGCGCGGTGGTGCCAGCCGTGGCCGGCGAGGACGTGTCCGCGTGCGCGCCATTCGCGAAGCCGGGCGAGCCCGTCGGGGGGCCAGTCACGCCCCGGCACGACCAGCAGGGTCACCGGGGCGATGTCGTGGTGCGCCAGCAGGCTGAGCTGCTCGCGCACCGGCGCCAGGGTCTCCGGCATCACGTCGTGGATCGAGACTACGGCCCGCACGGGCCCGCTCCCGGGGCGATCACGGCCAGCCAGTCCGCCACCGTCTGCGCCTGCAGTCGCGAGACCGCCGCCCGGGCCTCCCGGGTGCGGTGGCGGAGCACGGCCGGCGCCATGCCGTCGAGTCGTCGCAGGGCGGCCGTCAGGTCCTCATGCTCAGCGATAGGGTGGAGACCGGGGGCGAGCTCGGCGCGGTCGCGAATGCCGCAGCCGGCGGAGACCACCGCCGGGCGCTCCCGGGCGAGGGCCTCCAGGGCAACGGTGCCGAAGGCCTCGAGCCGTGATGGCAGGGCGAGCGCGTCGTGGTCGTCCAGTGCGGCGGCCACCGCCTCGCGCGGGAGCCAGCCGAGGTAGTCGAGGTTGGGGAGGGCCGCGGCGTCGGCCTCCACCCGGGTGCGAAGCGGTCCCTCGCCGGCGATGGAAAACCGGATGCCCGGCAGTGCACGGGCCGCCGCCAGCACCTCGGGCAGCGATTTCTCCGCGGCCAGGCGGCCGACGAAGAGCACGGCCTCGAGCCGGCCACTCGCTGGCCGGACGGGCCTGTTCAGGAACGGCGGGCCGAGGGGGGTGCCCGTCACCCGCACGGCCGGCGCGCCGTCGGCCGCCGCCAGTGTCCGCATCCCCTCCGAGACCGCCATGACCGCATCGGCGCGGCGCAGCAGGTGGCGGTTGCAGGCACGCAGGCCCAGCCGCCCCGCCGTGCCGCGGAGCGCCCCCCAGTAGAGTCGTCCCAGGGCGGCATAATGGGTATGCATGCCGAACACCACCCGGGCGCCGAGCCGGCGGGCGGCGCGGGCGCCGAGGAGACCGTAGGGGCCGGGCGTGGCGATCACCACGGTCTCCGGCGCGATCTCCGCGAGGCGCCGGGCGAGGGCCCTCGGATCGGGGACGCCGACCCGCTGGGAGCGGTCGCCGGGCAGTGGCACCGACAGCCACTCGCGCAGACCGTTACCGGTGTCCGGGCCGATGGTGGTGATCGTATCGAGGTGCGGGGCGAGGGCGTCGCTGAGGTCCTGGTAGTAGGTGCCGACGCCGTTGCGCCCGGCACCGGCGTCGGTGACCACGGCCACGCGCGCC
>NZ_WNXE01000094.1:3443-11267 GCF_010993615.1 Arhodomonas sp. KWT
CCCGCGCGGCGGTAACGGGCACCGCGCTCATGCCGTTCTCCGGCGATCGGTCAGCTCGTGCGCGGGGATCGGGACGGTCGCCGTGTAGTCGAACCGTCGTGCCGCGGGTGAGAGCGTGGCCGTGAACGCGTCGCCGTCACCGGCGTCGTGCCGGTGGCGGGAGCAGTGGGTGCGTGCCTGTCCGTCCAGCGCGTCGAGGCGGGCCTCGAACGCCGGTGCCAGCGGCAGGGACAGGATCGTGTAGATCCGGTGTACACTCGCCGCCAGCCGCGTGCGCTGGGCGGGCAGCGGCAGGAACACCGCCGTGCCGGGCGCGGTACGGCCCAGCGCCGCGAACAGGTGATCGTAGTAGCCGGCGAAACGGGCCGCCAGCCGGGCGTTGAACGCCCCGGAGTCGTAATCGCCGTGGCAGACGCGCAGCGACGGCTCCAGGCAGCTGAGCTGGGAGGACAGGGCCCGGGCCGGCTCGCGCACGCAGGCGATGATACGGGCGTCCGGGAACAGCGTGAGCAGCGTGTCGGTCAGGGGCGCGAAGGCGGCGTTCTTCGACAGCAGCCGCCGGCCGTCACCCCGGGCATGGAGGTGGCGGCGCAGACAGTCCCGGTAGAAGCCGCCGAGCGCCGCGCGTTCGTCCCGGTCCAGGGCCTCCCCGAAGGCCGCGAAGCGCCACAGCCAGCCGGCATCCGGGAACGGCACCACCAGCACGAAGCACCACAGCACCGGCAGCAGTACCAGGTAGTCCTCCTCCGGTGCGTCCGCGCGTACCGGATGGGTGTCGTCCAGTCCGGCGAACAGCCGGCGCTCGGCCAGCCGGCGCAGCCGTACCAGCGGTGCGCCGAGGCCGCGGTCCAGGCGGCCCACCGCCGCCCAGAAGCGGCACCACGTCACCGACACCCCGAACACGCATTCCCAGGCCCGGAAGGTGGTGAACTGGCCGTCCTCGGCGAGGGCCGCGTGCAGCGCAGTGGTGCCGCTGCGCGGCACGCCGAGGATGAACACCGGCGACGTCACCGGCGTGCGCCGGTAGCCGCGGAACAGGACCTCGTCGAGGGCCAGCCCGACGGTGTGATAGAGCCAGAATGGCGGAAACGCCAGCAGCAGGGCGCCGCGGGTGAGCAGGTGCCGCGGGCGGGGGCGCACGATCGCGCCGGGCCGCAGGCTCGTGGCCACGAGGGTGGCGTAGCGGCGCAGCGCGCGGCGCATCAGCCACAGGGTGGGGTTGGTGTCGGGCCGGATCATCGCCGGCAAGCATGCGCGCCGGTGCCGCCTCGCGCCATCACGTTGTATGACGCAGCGGTGACGATTCGATGACGATGCGGGGCGCGGACAAAGAATCGCCCCGCGGGATGCACGGGGCGAAGGAGGGGAGAGAGCCTGGTTGCGCCAATCGGCCACAGGGCCGATTGTCCGCCTCAGGCCGCGGCGGACTTGCCCTGACCCGTCGTGCTCTTGCCGCGACGCGTCCGGGTCCGACGGGCGGAGCCGCCGGCGGACTCGGCCAGCGCGCGGCCCATGCCGGCGAAGGCCTCGAGGTCGTCGGTCACGCGGCGGCCGAAGCGCGACGCGATATCCTGCTGACGACCGACGTAGTCCTGCAGGCTGGCGGCGTCGTGCACCGCGCTGGCCGCCCGGAGCTGCTCGACGCCGAGGCCGACATAGGTCCGCGCGGACTCGATCTGGCGGCTGGCGGCCTTCTCGGCGTGGTCGATCGCCGTCTTCGCGAAGCGCCGGGCCGGCTCGCCCGCCTCGTTCATCTGGTCGAACATCTGCTTGATCATCTGCTCGTACATGGGAGCCTCCCACTGTCCGTTGCTGTTGCAGTGCAACATAGCAGTGGTTTTTGTGCATCGCAACATCCGTTGGGCGCCGCTCGTCGGCCGGGGTCTGGTATCGTTACGCGGTCCATCTACTTTCATGCGAAGGAGGCCCGAGATGGCGCGATCGTCCTGGCGTGTGGCCGTGCTCCCCGGCGACGGCATCGGCCCCGAGGTGATGCGGGAGACCGTGACGGCGCTGGAGCGCCTTGCCGGTTCCGGCGGCGTCGATCTCCAGATGGAGCGGTTCGACTGGCCCTCCACCGCCTGGCACCGGGATCACGGCGAGCTCTGGCCGGCCGACTGGCGTGAGCGCCTGGCGCGTTTCGATGCGATCCTCCTCGGCGCCCTCGGCGATCCCGGTCCGCGTGACGATCCACAGCGCTACTGGCTGCCGGACGCCGTCTCGCTGTCGCCGCTGCTCGATATCCGCAAGGGCTTCGACCAGTGGGCGTGCGAGCGCCCGGCGACCCTGCTCGACGGCGCGCCACAGTTCCTCGCCGACGAGCGGGCCCGCGACATCGACATGCTCGTGATCCGCGAGAACAGCGAGGGCGAGTACGTTGGCCAGGGCGGACGTCTTGCGCCGGGCACCGCCCACGAGATCGCCACCCAGGTGGAGGTCTTCTCGCGCCGGGGGACCGAGCGGATCATCCGCCACGCCTTCGAGCGCGCGCGGCTGCGCGCCGCCGAACGGGCCGAGGGCAAGCGCGGCGAGCGTCATTTCACCGCCGCCGACGGCAGCGACGCGCGGGCCCAGGTGTGCCTGGTGACCAAGCGCAACGCGCTGCGCCACTGGGGTGAGCTCTATTCGGAGGTGTTCGAGACGGTCGCCGCCGACTATCCCGACATCGCCACCCACCACGAGCTCGTCGACGCTGCGTGCATGAAGTTCGTCACCAGCCCCTGGGCCTTCGACGTGGTGGTCGCGAGCAACCTCCAGGGCGATATCCTCACGGACCTCGCCGCGGTGCTCTCCGGCGGCATGGGGGTGGCGCCGTCGTGCAACATCAACCCGTCGGACCGGAGCCAGCCGCCGATGTTCGAGCCCACCCACGGCAGCGGACCGGACATCGCCGGGCGCAACCTCGCGGGCCCGCAGGCGATGATGCTCACCGCCGCGATGATGCTGGACTGGATGGGCGAGGAGGACCCGGCGGCGGAGGAGGCGGGCCGGCGGCTGCGCGCAGCGGTCGCGGCGGACCTCGCCGAGCACGGCACGCGGGTGCGTCCCACCGACGAGGTCGGTGCGGCGGTGCTTGCGCGCCTGGATTGAAAGCGCGTAACCGCCCGGCGTAGTGTCGGGAGATCGTGGTCAACGACCGGCCCCGGACGGGCGCCGGCAGGCAGTGAGGAGGCATCAATGAGCGAACACGAAGGCCATCTCTCGCCGCTGCTCAAGCAGTCCAGCGGTGTCCTCGCCGAGCGCGGCGAGGGGGTGTATCTCTACGACGAGAGTGGCGAGCGCTACCTCGACTTCACCTCCGGCATCGGCGTGCTCAGCACCGGCCACTGCCACCCCAAGGTGGTGGAGGCGGCCCAGCGCCAGATCGGCCGGGTGGTCCATGCGCAGTACGCCATCGTCCGCCACCGGCCGATCCTGGAGCTCTCCGAGAAGCTCGGCGAGCTGATGCCCGGGGCGATCGACAGCTTCTTCTACGCCAACGCCGGCACCGAGGCGGTCGAGGCCTCTATCCGTCTCGCGCGCCAGGCGACGGGGCGGCCGAACATCATCGCCTTCCGGGGCTGCTTCCACGGCCGCACCATGGGCTCGCTGTCGACGACGAGCTCGAGCTCGCCCGTGCGCCAGGGCGTGCAGCCGATGATGGGCGGGGTCGCGTTTGCACCGTTCCCCGACACCTACTGGTACGGCTGGGACGAGGAAACCGCGGCCCAGTTCTGCCTCAAGGAGCTGGACTACGTCCTGCAGACCATCAGCGTGCCGAAGGAAACGGCGGCGATGCTGATCGAGCCCGTGCAGGGCGAGGCCGGGTACGTCCCCGCGAATACCACCTTCATGAAGGGGCTCCAAGAGCGCTGCCGGGAGCACGGCATCCTGTTCATCCTCGACGAGGTCCAGGCGGGCAACGGCCGTACCGGCAAGTACTGGGCGTTCGAGCACTTCGGCATCGAGCCGGACGTCGTGGTGACCGCCAAGGGCATCGCCAGCGGCTTCCCGCTGTCGGTGATGGGCGCGTCGGACGCGCTGATGGCCAAGGGCTGGATGGGCTCCCAGGGCGGCACCTACGGCGGCAACGCCGTGGCCTGTGCGGCGGCGAGCGCCACCCTGGACGTCATCCGCGAGGAGGGCCTGGTGGAGAACGCCCGCGAGCGCGGCGCCCAGCTCCGGGCCCGGCTCGAGGAGCTCAAGACCCGCTATCCGGAGATCGGCAACGTCAGCGGCATGGGCCTGATGCTCGGCACCCACATGGTGGACGGACAGGGCCGGCCGGATGGTGACCGCTCGGCGCGGCTGCTCAAGGAGTGCGAGCGGCGCGGGCTGCTGCTGATCAAGTGCGGTGCCTGGGGCGGTCAGGTCGTGCGCTGGGTGCCGCCGCTGATCGTCGATGCCGAGCAGATCGACTGGGCGGCGGACCAGTTCGAGGCGGCACTGGAGGCGACGCGCTAGCGACGGGCAGCGTCCCTGCCACCGGAGGGGCGCCGGCCTGCGGGCCGACGCCCCTCTTCTCGTTGCGGCCCCCGCCGTCCCGGTGTGGGCCGAGTGGTCCGCGGCGCGGTCGCGGACCTCACCCACCCCATACGGAGCGAATGGCCCGGACGTGGACTACCTGCGCTTCATTCTCGAGAATCGCCGCTTTCTCGGCTTCGGTTTCCTCCTGGCCGTGCTCTCGGGCTACGGCCAGACCTACCTCATCTCGCTGTTCGGCGGCCAGATCCGCGAGACCCTGAATCTCAGCAACGGCGGTTTCGGCGGTGTCTACTCCACCGCCACGCTGATCAGCGGCTTCAGCCTGATCTGGCTCGGCCGGCTGCTCGACCGGGTGGACCTGCGCGTGTTCTCCGCCGCCGTGCTCGTGGGGGCGGCCCTGGGCTGCCTGCTGATGGCGGGGGTGAACCACGTGCTCGTCCTCGGCGTCGCGCTGCTACTGCTGCGCCTGTGCGGACAGGGTCTGATGATGCACACCGCGCAGACCACCATGGCGCGCTATTTCCACGAGCGCCGCGGTACGGCGATCAGCGTCGCCACGCTGGGGCTGCCCACCGGCGAGGCGGTGTTCCCGGCGGTGGTGGTCGCGGCGATCGCCGTGCTGGGCTGGCGGCAGACGTGGCTGGCGATGGCGCTGCTGCTGCTCGCCGTGGTGCTGCCCCTGGCGATGTGGCTGCTGCGGGGACACGGCCGCCGTCAGGAGGCCCAGGAGGCAGTGGAGCGCGAACGCGCGGCCGCCGGCAGCGACGGCGACTGGAGCCGCCGGCAGATGCTGCGCGACCCGCGCTTCTACGGCGTTCTGCCCGCGGTGCTGGCGCCCCCCTTCACCATGACCGCTCTGTTCATCCACCAGGTGCCCCTGGCCTCGGAGAAGGGCTGGCCGCTGGCCTGGCTGGCGAGCAGCTTCCTCGCCTTCGGCTCGTGCCACGTGCTCTCGCTGCTGGTCGCCGGTCCCCTGGTCGACCGCGCCGGTGGCCAGCGGCTGCTGCCGGTCTATCTCGCGCCGCTGGCGGTGGCACTGCTGGTGCTCATCGGCGTGGACGCGCTCTGGGGGGCGCCGCTGTACCTCGCCTGCGCCGGGCTCAGCATGGGTGTCGGCGGCACGCTGCTCGGCGCGCTGTGGGTCGAGCTCTACGGCACCCGCCACCTGGGTGCGATCCGGGCGCTGATCCAGTCGTTCATGGTGCTCTCGACGGCGCTGGCGCCGGGGGTCGTGGGCATGCTGCTGGATGCCGGGCTGGCGATGACGGATGTGGTCGCTGGCCTGCTCGCGTGGGTCGTGGCCGCCTCGCTCCTCGCTGCCGTCGCGGTGCACGCGGGCCGGCGGTGATCGTCGGCTGCCAGGAGCAACCGACCTTCAGGGCGTGCCGGACCGGCAGTCGTGGTGCACGCCGGCGGACGGTAGGGGGCCGGGTGGTGCGTGGTGGGCGGTGGTCTCGCCGCTCGGGTAGCTCGGTTGCTCCCGGCAACCGACAGCCGTGGTGGTGACACCGGAATGCCGGGGAGGTAGCCGTGCGGGATGTCCCCGCCGGCGGGTCGACTGTGCCGGGCGGCTGGCGCTGATGTCGGCTGCCAGGAGCAGCCGACCTACCGGTGGTCCCGGGGCGGTAGGTCGGGCACGGCCACGGGCCGTGTGCGACGTCTTCGCTGACTGGGGCTGCACGTCGCACGCCTGCGGCGCACGACCTACGCGCTGTCCGGCTGTCGTAACGACGCCCGGCGGTCGGTGCCGCCGGGCGTTGATGAGCCCGATTACCGCGGGCCGAGCTTCTGATCGGCGAGCCAGGGGATCATGCGCTCGAACGCCTCCTCGATCTGCTCCATCGAGTTGGAGTAGCTGATGCGGATGGCGTTGGAGGTGGTCTCGCCGAAGGCGTCCCCGGGGATCACGCACACCCCGATTTCCTCGAGCATGCGCAGCGCGAGCTGGCCGCCGTCGGTGTGCGGGGGCAGCGACGGGAAGATGTAGAACCCGCCCTGGGGCACGTAACCGCTGAGATACGGGGTCTGGTTGACGAGCTCCACCACGCGGTCGCGCCGGCGGCGGTACTCGGCCACCATCTCGTTCACGCAGCTCTGGTCGCCGGTCAGTGCCGTCACGCCCGCCCACTGCGCCGGGGTGTTGGCCACGGTGGTGGTGAACATGTGGTAGCGCCGCAGCTTCTTGATCGCGCCCTGGCTGGAGATGATCCAGCCGATGCGCAGCCCTGCCATGCTGTAGGTCTTGGAGAAGCTGGAGATGGACATGACGTGATCGAGGTCCGAGGTGCACGAGATCACGCTCGGGAAGTCCATCTCGTCGAGCAGCAGGTGGTCATAGACCTCGTCGGCGAACACGTATACGCCGCGGTAGGCCGCTTCCTGCACGATCGCCTCGACGGTCTCCTTGGGGTAGACCGTCCCGGTGGGGTTGTTGGGGGAGTTGAGCACGATCGCGAAGGTGCGCGAGCCGATCGCGTCGATGACCTCCTGGGGATCGATCTGGTGGCCGTTCTCGGCACGCGTGGGGATGATCTTCACCTCGCCGCCGTTCATCCGGATCAGCGGCGCATAGAGCACGAAGGTCGGGTCGGCGACGATGAACTGCCGTCCCGGCGCCGCGGTGGCGGTGAGCGCGAGGTACATGGCCTCGGTGGCGCCGGTGGTAACCAGGAAGTTTTCCTCCACCAGCTCGCGGTCGTAGCGCTCGCTGTAGTAGTCCTTGAGCGCGGTGAGCAGCTCCGGCAGGCCGGCGTCGAGGGTGTAGCCGGTCTGGCCTGCGCGCAGGGCGTCCACGTACGAGTCGACGATGTGCTTGGGCGTCGGGAAATCCGGCTGGCCGATGGACAGATGGATGACGTCATCCATCTGCGCGGCCATATTGATCATCCGGCGGATACCCGGCATGGGAATCGCCTGCAGCGCCGGGCTGAACATCGGTGCCGCGGTGTGCTCGTACTGGTCCATCTCCACCGGATTGACCATCGGCCTCGTCTCCCCTGTTGTGTTGGTTTAACGCTTCGACGTTAGACCCCCCTCACACGGGGGGTCAATAGGTCTTTTCCGATGCGCACAACGCGCATGTTGACGCGCCTGACGGGCGGTGAGTACTGTCGCTGTCAGTGCCCAGATACACCCGTGTGCACGGCCGGTGCGCGCGGGCATCCACCCAGGGAGCAAAACCATGATCGAATCGCCGTTACTGCCCCGTATCGCGGGCTACATCAACGGTCAGTGGACCGACGGCAAGTCGCGCCCGATCACCGTGACCAACCCCGCCAACGCAGAGACCCTGGCGGAGTTCCCGGGCATGGGCGAGAACGACACCCTCGATGCGGTGCGTGCCGCCGAGGGGGCGCTGGC
>NZ_WNXE01000950.1:0-643 GCF_010993615.1 Arhodomonas sp. KWT
GTCTGCCAGGGACAGCAAGACTGTCGAGGACGGCGTCGCCTTGCCGTTCTCGTATTTCGACACGGCCATAGCGGAAATCTGTGCGCGCTCGGCCAGAGCGCGTTGCGACAGCCCGGCCGCATGACGTGCCTGCTTGATCCGGTCACCGATCATGGTCGCCCCCGGTTTACAAAATTATGTTTCCAATTTAAATATTGTAAACCAAACAGCCACGACATGTCCCTGGCGACAGACGGGCGCGGCGCAACAACATGGCAACGAACCCTCCCACAGACGGCGGCTTGGCGCGGACGTCGTCCCACCGGGTAACTCGACTACTCCTGGGGAACCGGCTACGCGGGGCAAAGGGCGGGGCTGCTTGCGATGCCGATTCCGGAGATGCCGAGGCCTTCCCGCATGCGGGAACGCAACGTGTGTAACGAGGCGCCCGGCACGTATGCCCTGTGGGCATTTGGGGCTCTTATGACCGCCCTGGCCGGAGTGTCTTTGCTCCAGCCGCTCCCTGATAATGGACTGACGGGAGCCCCAAGCGGCGCCCCCGGGCTCAGTCCCCGTCCGCGCCGACACCGGGGCCGCGCAGGCACGCGGCCGGGTCCTTCGGGTCGAAATGCGCCCCGTCGAAGAAGCGGTCCGCGCCCATGGG
>NZ_WNXE01000951.1:0-641 GCF_010993615.1 Arhodomonas sp. KWT
TCGCCCACCAGGATCACGTCGGGGTCGTGACGGAGGAAGTAGCGCAGTGCGTTGGAGAAGCCGTAGCCGGAGCGCTGGTTGACCTCCGTCTGGCACACGGCGGGGACGCGGTATTCCACCGGGTCCTCCACGGTGAGGACGTTGCGCTCGATCAGTGGCTGCATGCGCAGGGCCGCGTGCAGCGTGGTGCTCTTGCCCGAGCCCGTGGGCCCGGTGAGCAGCACCAGGCCGTGGGGCCGGGAGAACAGCTCGGAGAGCTCGTCCACGTCCTCGCCGATGAAGCCCAGGTCCTGGAGCTTGTCGAGGTCGCTGCGCTCCGGGAGCAGGCGCAGCACCATGCGCTCGCCGTGTTCGGTGATGAGCGTGGACACGCGCAGGGTGAAGGGCTGGTCCAGCACCACGCGGTTGAAGCTGCCGTCCTGCGGCAGGCGCTGTTCGGCGACGTCCATCTCCGCGCACAGCTTGATGTAGCTGTTCAGCCGGTCGAGCACCACCGACAGGCCGAACATGGGCCGCAGGACGCCGTCCACGCGAAAAAGGACGTGGCGGCTGTTCTCCGCGGGGGTGATGTGCACGTCGGTGGCACGCTCCCGCACCGCCAGGGTGAGGATGTATTCGAGCAGGCGCTCCGGGCTGTAGAC
>NZ_WNXE01000952.1:0-641 GCF_010993615.1 Arhodomonas sp. KWT
CTGTGGGAGCTGACGCTGCGCAGCGGGCTGCTGCCCGGCACCCTCGTGCCGCTGCCCTCGGCGATCCCCGGTGTGCTCTGGCTCGAGCTCTCCGACGGCATCTGGTTCGAGGTCGTGGGCTCCAGCCTCGCGCACTACAGCGTGGGCCTGCTGGTGGGGTCCGTACTGGGCATCCTCGTGGGCGTGTCGGCGGCGCTGCTGCCGCGCTTCGATGCCGCCCACGCGTGGCTGGCGCGGCTGCTGCGCCCGATCCCGCCGCTGGCCTGGATCCCCTTCGCCATCATATGGTTCGGCGTCACCCCGACGGCGGCGGCGTTCATCATCAGTATCGGGGTCTTCTGGATCAACTACTTTGCCAGCTACAGCGCCGTGCGTTCCGTCGACCCCGGCTATGACGAGGTCGCGCGGGCGTTCGGGCAGCACGGCTTCCTGCCCCGGCTCGCCAAGGTCAACCTGCCCGCGGCGTCGCCCGGCATTCTCGGTGGCCTGCGTGCCGGCCTGGGCCAGGGCTGGATGACGGTGGTGGCCGCCGAGCTGTTCGGCATCCCGGGCATCGGCCAGCGCATGATGGAGGCCTCCAGCCTGCTGGCGACGGATATCGTGGTGGTCTACATGCTCACCATCGCCGCCCTTTACGCGCT
>NZ_WNXE01000953.1:0-639 GCF_010993615.1 Arhodomonas sp. KWT
CGGTGCTGGTCGTGGAGGATCTCGCGCATGCGCTGGAGCCAGCGCGAGGGACACGCGGCCACCAGTGCCTCGTGGAAGCGCTGGTTGCGCCGCTCCCACTCGGCGAAGTCCGTGGCCGGGTCGTGCTCGAGCTTCTCGAGCTGATGATAGGCGGCCACGACCTCCGACTCCCAGGCATCGTCACCGTGCTCGATGCTCTGGCGCAGGGCCTCGTTCTCGATCAGCACCCGGGTGTTGGTGACATCCCAGAGGTCGTCCAGGTCGATGGGCGGCACGCGGAATCCGCGCTGGCCGAACACCAGCACCAGGCCCTCGCCGACCAGCCGCGCCAGAGCTTCGCGGATCGGGCTTGCGCCGATGCCGTAGTGATCGGAGAGCTGCTTGACGGCCAGTCGGCTGCCGGGCTGCCACACGCCGCGGATGATGTCGCGCTTGAGCCAGTCGTAGGCGCGGTCCGAGAGGGTGGTGGTGGCGTCCTGTTGCGGCATGGTCCGGCCGTTCGTTTGGTGGGTATGGCGAAATTATATCAGCGGGCTTGACACTCGGCCATGTATTATACATTCTCTCTAAAAATATCGATATTTAGTAGTTTACTCGATATGAAGGAGGCCCCATGCGCACAACGGAGCCGGCACGGCA
>NZ_WNXE01000954.1:0-638 GCF_010993615.1 Arhodomonas sp. KWT
GACGGGGTCGGTGTTGGCGCCGTAGGCGAAGTAGAGCATTGCTACCTGAGTGATTCGAGCCGGTTACACGCCGTGTCCCTGTAGAGCCTGGCCTTGCTCGTGGGGTCGTCGGCGTATTCCTGTCGCCAGAAGTTGCAGGTTCGCCCAGCCTGGTCGATGGTCGCCTGATGCTCTCGACGCTCACGTGCCTGTCGCCGGCGCAGGGCCGCGTCCCGCTCGTCCCGCGCCGCCTGCCATTCCCGCCTGTCTGCCAGGGCGCTCCGGGCCTGGCTGGCGGCGGCCTGGAATTGTCGGCTCACGTCCCACTTCCAGTAATGATAGAAGGCCATCGCGGCGCCGAAGACACCGATGAAGGTGCCGAGTGCGATCGCGAGGACGCGACCGGTGAGATTGAAGTAGGGGGCCGGCTGCGGCCGACGGTAGTCGCTTTGCAGCTCGGGCTCCATGCCTTTCCCCGCTCTTCCCTGCGCTGTTGTGTGCGGTTCCGACCCCGAGAATAGGCAAGACCCGGGGAGGCGGCAACGGGCGCGGCGTCTGTGACGAAAAAAGCCCGCGTCATTGGCGCGGGCTTTTGGGGCAATCCGAAGATGCTGGTGGGCCCTGCTGGATTCGAACCAGCGACCAGCGGATTAAAAGTC
>NZ_WNXE01000955.1:0-636 GCF_010993615.1 Arhodomonas sp. KWT
TCCAGCGAGACGACCAGCGTGCCGGCGAGCGGCTTGTCCTGGGCCTGCGTATCCATGGTGACTCCTTCAGAACGACCGCGGCATCCCCAGAACGTGTTCCGAGAGATACGCGAGGATGAGATTGGTGGAGACGGGCGCGACCTGGTAGAGCCGGGTCTCGCGGAGCTTGCGCTCGATGTCGAACTCGCGCGCGAAACCGAAGCCGCCGTGGGTCTGCAGGCAGGTGTCGCCGGCCCGCCAGGAGCAGTCCGCGGCGAGCAGCTTGGCCATGTTGGCCTCGGCGCCGCAGGACTCGCCCGCGTCGAACCGCCCGGCGGCCTCGTGGACCATGAGCTCGGCGGCCCGCATGTCCGCGTACGCCCGGGCGATGGGGAACTGCACGCCCTGGTTGCGCCCGATGGGCGCCCCGAAGACCTCGCGCTCGCTGGCGTAGGCGCTGGCGTGCTCGATGAAGAAGCGCGCATCGCCGATGCACTCGAAAGCGATCAGGATGCGCTCGGCGTTCATGCCGTCGAGGATGTAGCGGAAACCGCGCCCCTCCTCGCCGATCAGCGCGTCGGCGGGCACCGAGAGGTCGTCGAAGAACAGCTCCGTGGTGTGGTGGTTCATCATCGTCTCGATGGGCTGGACGGTGAG
>NZ_WNXE01000956.1:0-636 GCF_010993615.1 Arhodomonas sp. KWT
GGTCAGGCGCGCGACGTCTCGGGCGGTGGCGGGGGATGTCGCACACGGCCTTTGGCCGTGCACGACCTACCGGAGGTCGGCGACGGTGGGCGGGTTGACTGCCCTCGCCCGGCGCGGGATCAGGCCCGGATGTACGCCCAGCCCTCGGCCTGGAGTTCCGCCAGGGTGACCACAGCGGCGTCGACCTCTGCCACGCCGGCGGTGTTTTCCAGCCCCTGGGCCGCCAGGGAGTTGCGGCACAGGCGCAGGTGGTTATCCATCGCATCCGGGGTCGCCAGGGCCGTGGCCACGGCGGCGCCGTTGGCGATGATGCGTACCTCGGCGTCCCGACGGGCGCTGAGCAGGTTGGCGGCGTTGCGCCGGGCCCGTGCCAGGGCCTCGGGTGTGGGGGCGTGCAGCAGCACGCGCAGGGGGGCACTCATGCAATCATCTCCTCGACACGCTGCACCAGGGCGGAGAACGCCGGGTGGTCACGGCGCCCGTCCAGGGGCAACCCTACCTCCACCGTATCGATCACCCCGGCGGGATGCCCGGTGTCCTGGCCGCCCAGTACCATCACGCGGTCCGCCAGTGACACCGCCTCTTCGATATCGTGCGTGACGAAGACGATGGCGGCCTCGGTGCGCCGGCGCAGCT
>NZ_WNXE01000957.1:0-636 GCF_010993615.1 Arhodomonas sp. KWT
GCCAGGGCCGGGGTGCCCATGCCGCTGGCGGATCTGTGCCGGCAGCGCCTGATCGCCGGGATTGCCCACGGTCGCGATGACTGGGACTGGGCCGGCCTGGCACAGGGCGTGAGCGACGACGCGGGGAGGTCCTGATAATGAATGCCATTACCGACTTCGCCTCGTTTCTGCAGGCGGCCCGTGCCCAGCCCGAGCCGCAGCGGCTGCTGTTCGTGTGCCTGCGCGTCGAGCTGCCCGAGGACCACGATGAGGGTCAGGCGGCGCGATACCGGGCCGGCCGGGGCGGGGCGCTGCTGCCGGTGATGTACGTGGACAGGCGTCCCGAGGAAGTCGAGAGCTTCGAGGCGCTGGTCGAGGAGTCCCGGGCTCAGGGCGAGCGCTGGCAGATCCTGCTCGCGGCCGCGCTCGCCGGGCGTGACGGTCGTCCGCCGAGCGATGCGGAGACCGACGAGCAGCTCAAGGCCATGGTGCGCACGGTGCACGCCGGCGGGGATCTGACGCCGTACCTCGCCTTCGACAGCAATGGCGAGGCGCTACGGTTCGAGTGAGACCGCCGTATTTTGACGGATGCGGCACGTGCCGCGGCTTGCGGCCATGTTATGGTGACGCGGCTTCCGGGCGGGCACAACGGCACCC
>NZ_WNXE01000958.1:0-636 GCF_010993615.1 Arhodomonas sp. KWT
TATCCCAGCGCGAGCAAGCGCCCGGTGTTCACCCTCGAGGAGCGCGTCGCGCTGTGCGCGGACGTCCTCGGCCACCTGCCCAACGTCGAGGTGCGTCCGTTCGAGAGCCTGCTCGCGGATTTCGTCAACGAGTGCGGGGCCCAGATCATCCTGCGCGGCCTGCGTGCGGTCTCCGACTTCGAGCACGAGTTCCAGCTCGCGAGTATGAACCGCCAGCTCGTCCCCGGCGTCGAGACGATGTTCCTCACCCCGGCGGAGCAGTATGCCTATATCTCCTCCAGCCTCGTGCGCGAGGTCGCCGCTCTCGGCGGCGATGTGACCCGCTTCGTCCACCCCCGCGTCCAGCGGGCGCTGGACCAGCGCATGGCGCGCAGCTGAGCGGCTCTGCGCTACCGCCCGGCGGCGCACCGGCGCCGTCGTCAATTTGTAATTGCAAACCGCCCGGGAAACGCTTACTGTCGACCCCGGTGCGCCTGGAAGGGCGTGCCACGGTGGCGTTCTACATTATGGAAGTGCGTCGCCTAGCAAGACTTGATGTTTGAGCTACCGGACCCGGAGCGGCCGGTAGGGAAGATGAGTGTAGTTACGATGAAATCGATTTACGTGGGCAACCTGCCCTTCAGTGCCTCCGAGGAC
>NZ_WNXE01000959.1:0-635 GCF_010993615.1 Arhodomonas sp. KWT
CATGCCCGGCGCACCCTGGCCGTTGCCACCGAGCACCAGTCCGCCTACGACAACGCCGAGGCCCGCTGGTTCGTGCTCGGCGCCATCCTGGAGATGGCGCAACAGTGGCAGTAGCTCATCGCCACAGGACGACACCATGAAGAGGACCCGACAACTCTGGATCCGGGCCGGTATCGGCGTGGCCATAGCGCTGCTGGTATTGGGCTACGGGGCATACGAACGAGGCGTACCGACGATGAACGAGCAGGAACGACGCACGCTCGAGGGCTACACCCAGACCATGCGCCCCGTGTGCGTGGGGCGCTTTCAGCTACAGATGCCCGAGCGCATGCCTTTGAGCTCGAGCAGCCTGACGGTGAACGAGGCGCAAATCAGCGCCCGGCCGATGAGCCGGCAGATGTATGACCGGTTCATCGAGAAACGGAGAAACACGTTCGAGAATCAGGAGACCGTCAACAAGGACGATGCCCCTTATCTCAAGAACGTGATCAAGACTGACTCCGGACTCGTCATCTTCGACAGAAACGAAAGCCGTAGCGCCTATGACTCATCGAGAACCCTGGAGGGATACAAATTCGAGGGGTTCACGATGTTCTCCGTCGAGCTCAAGGCAACGGACCTGACCGACGAGCGCT
>NZ_WNXE01000095.1:0-1218 GCF_010993615.1 Arhodomonas sp. KWT
AGGTTGGCTGCTCCTGGCAGCCAACATCCCGCGTTGCCGCGCCGGGGACGTCGGCTGCCAGGAGCAGCCGACCTACATCACTGAGGAGCCGGGTACGCGAGGCGACGGCCACGCCGACGGATTCCGACATCCGACGGGGCAATCGCAGACCGGGGGCGCCATCCCCGGCCCCGGGTCCGCGCGGAGGCGGACCCGGGGATGGCCGTTCAGCTCCGCGGCCGTTCGTTGTCCGGGTCGTACAGGGCCCGGTAACCCACCGCCTCGATGCGCAGGGGGTAGTGCTCGCCGAAGTACTCCATGGTCACGGTGTCGCCCTCGCGGGCGTAGGCGGCGGGCAGGTAGCCGAGGGCGATGATCTCGCCGACCGAGGGGCCGTAGACGACGCTGCTGGTGTAGGAGCGCCGGCCCGTGCTGTCGACGAGGACGTCCCCGGTCTCCGGGTCGAGGATCGGCCACTGGCCCACGGGGTAGCGGGCGACGCCGGCGGCGTCGACGTTCTCGCGCAGGGTCATGGTGCAGAGGTACGCCGGCTGGCCGTCGCGCTCACGCTGCTCGAGGTAGGCGGCCTTGCCGTGGAAGTCCGCGGCCTTGACCTTGGGGCGGGCAAGCCCGGCCTCGTAGAGGTTGTACTCCGTGAGCAGGTCGACGTTCTGCAGGCGCAGGCTCTTCTCCAGACGGCGGCTGTTGGCGTAGGTCTCGATGCCCACCGGGGTGACACCCTGCTCGTAGAGCGCGTCCCACAGGCCGAGGCCGTAGCTGAAGGGCACGTAGAGCTCCCAGCCCTGCTCGCCCACGTAGGAGATGCGGAAGGCCCACACCGGCAGGCCGTGCACGCGGATCTCCCGCGCCGTGGCGAAGGGGAAGCGTTCGTCGCTCAGCTCCTCCGGGTCGTCCGCCAGGGCCTGAAGCGTCTGCCGCGCCTCCGGGCCCCACAGCCCGAGGGTAGCGAGCTGGTCGGTGCGGTCCTCGAAGTGCACGCGCCCCAGGCCGCGGGCCTCGGCCATGCGCGTCATCCACACATAATCGCGGTGGCCGGTGTCACCGCCACAGATCACGCGGTAGCTCTCCGTGCCCAGGCGCACGACGGTCAGGTCGGAGTGCACGCCGCCGGTCTCGTCGAGGAAGTGGGTGTAGACGCCCTTGCCCACGGGCTGGTTGCCGCCCACGCGGGCGACCGAGAGGTACTCCAGTAGCGCCTCGGCGTCCGGGCCGGAGACG
>NZ_WNXE01000095.1:1315-11223 GCF_010993615.1 Arhodomonas sp. KWT
CGCGCTCCCAGCCGCCGGCCTCCATGAAGTAGCCGCCGAGCGCCTGCTCCCGGGGCCAGAACGGGCTGCGGCGCAGGTTGCGACCGCTCTCGTAGGGCTCGCGGGGATGCACCGGCGGGTCGTAGATCTTGCGCGCGGTCTCCAGGCAGCGGTCGTAGACGTGGCCCCGGGTCTTCTGCACCGGGTAGAAGCGCGCGATGTCGATGCCGTGGGGATCGAGCTCGGGGCGCCCGAGGCTGATCCAGTCGGCGAAGACCTTGCCCATCCCGGGACCGTCCTTCACCCACACGGCCTCGCAGAACCACAGCCCCCGGGTCTCCGGCGATTCGCCCACCAGCGAACCGCCGTCCGGGGTCACAGACAGCAGCCCGTTGAACGAGCTCTTCTCGTCCCAGCCGAGATCGCCGAGCACCGGGGTGATCTCCAGGGCCCGCTCGTAGGCGCTCATCACCTGGTCGGCGTCGAGGTCGCGCATGGACGGCGACAGCCGCGCCTCCTCCTTGCTGGCGATGTCCTGCGGGTACACCAACCGCGGCTCGGTGGGCTCGTAGTAGCCCCACTCGATCTGCCCACCCTCCGAGGTGCTGGGGTCGCCGGTATCGCGCAGGTACGCGGAGTTGCCCTGGTCGCGGAACAGGGGATAGCCGATCTCCCGACCGGTGCCCGCGAAGGCGTCGTAGGGCCCGAAGAACAGCAGCGGGTGCTCGACGGGCATCAGCGGCAGGTGCGCCCCCCCCATGCCGGCGACTAGCGGGCCCCAGATGCCACAGGTCACGATGACCACCGGCGTGGCGATATAGCCCTTGTGGGTCTCCACCCCCTGGACGCGGCCGTCGTGGACGTCGATGGCGAGCGCCGGGGTGTTGGCAAAGGCCTGCAGGCGGCCGCTGGCCACCGCCTCGTCGACCAGCTCGCCGGCGACGCGCTGGGAGCGCGGCACCACCAGGCCGGCGTCCGGGTCCCACATGGCCCCCTGGATCAGGCCCTCCTCGAGCAGCGGGAAGCGCTCCTTGGCCTCGGACGGCCCGATGAGGTGGGCGTTGGTGCCGAACGCCTTGCCGGAGCCGACCTTGCGCTTGAGCTCCTCCATGCGGGCATCGTCGTCGACCCGCGCCACCTCCATGCCGCCGATGCGGTTGTAATGCCCGCGCGCCTCGTAGAAGCGCTGGCTGTAGGTGGTGGTGTAGCAGCTCATCTTGTCGTGGGAGGTCATGTAGCAGAAGTCGGAGGCGTGGGAGGTCGAGCCGACATCCGACGGGATCGCCGACGCCTCCAGGCCCACGAGTCCGTCCCAGCCGTGGCCGATCATGTGGTGGGCCACCGAGGCGCCCACGATGCCGCCCTGGCCGATGATCACCGCGTTCGCCTGCTTGGGTAGTGTCGCCATGGCCGCTCTCCTGTCCCGTTTTCCGTCGCGGGCCGCCCCGCCGGGGTGACTTTGACACCACATTAGAGAATGCCGGCCGCACTCCGCTGTCCCCGGACGACACCGTTTTTCCGTTCGGCGACAGGCCTTTACGACGCCGTTTTTGGTGTTTCCGACACCCGGAGCGGCGATGACGCCCACGCGAAAGTCGCCGTCGTCCGCGGGGGCGTGGGCGCTTCACGCTGGCGCTAGCGTCTGGGCCACGGACGGTCACCCGGTGTCGGTCCCGTAATCGCCTCAAAAGCAGTTCCGCAATCGTTTGGGAGGAGCGGCCATGTCCCAGGTCATCGAGCAGATCGAGCAGTCGGCGCAGGCACCGGAGATCCTGCTCTATCCGCGCATCCGCAAGTCGCCGTTTTTCTACGCCTCGCGGCGCCACGGGGTACGCAAGTACAGCGTCTACAACCACCACTACCACCCGCGCGTCTACACCGATCCGGTGGACGAGTACTGGGCCCTGGTCCAGGGGGTGACCCTCTGGGACGTGGGCGTGGAGCGCCAGATCGAGATCGCCGGCCCGGACGCCTTCGAGTTCACCCAGCGTCTGGTGCCGCGCAACATGGAGAAGTGCAAGGTCGGCCAGTGCAAGTACGTGTTCGTCACCGCGCCGGACGGCGGGATCATCAACGATCCGGTGCTGCTGCGCGTCGAGGAGAACCGCTTCTGGCTGTCGCTCGCCGACAGCGACGTCCTGCTGTGGTGCCAGGGCCTCGCCCACAATTCGGGGCTCGACGTCATCATCCGCGAGGTGGACGTGGCCCCGGTGCAGGTCCAGGGACCGAAGGCCAAGCAGGTGATGGTCGATCTGTTCGGCGAGAGCGTGCTGGAGATCCCCTACTACTACCTGATGGAGGCGGAGATCGACGGCATGTCCGTAGTCATCTCGCGCACCGGCTACTCCGGCGAGATCGGCTACGAGATCTACCTGCGCGATGCCAGCCTGTACGGCGAACAGCTCTGGCAGCGGGTCTTCGAGGCCGGCCGGCCCCACGGCATGCAGGTGATCGGGCCCTGCCACATCCGCCGCATCGAGGGGGCGATCCTCGCCTTCGGCTGTGACATCTGGTACGACACCAACCCCTTCGAGGTGGGGATGGGCTACAACTGGATGGTCGACCTGCGCGGCGACGACGACTTCATCGGCCGGGCCGCGCTGGAGCGCATCAAGGCCGAGGGGGTGAGCCGCAAGCTCGTGGGCGTGGAGATCGACGGGCCCAACATCGGCTACTTCACCGACGGCTCCATGATCGACGTCTTCCCGGTCTACGGCAACGGCGGCGAGCGCATCGGCAAGGTGACCTCGGCGACCCACTCGCCCCGGCTGGAGAAGAACATCGGCTACGCCATGGTCCCCACCGCCTACACCGAGCTCGGCACGGCCCTGCGCATCGAGGCGAACACCGGGATGCAGGACGCGGTGGTAGTGCCGAAGCCCTTCCACGACCCCAACAAGGAAACCCCGAAGGGGTGACGCCATGAACGAGGCGGCGACGACCACGACAACGGCGGCGGACGCGGCGCGGGCCTGCACGGCCCTCGCCGCCCCCCGCTTCGAACTGCTCCCGATCAAGGGCGTTCACGAGCGCGCCTCCGCCCTGCCCGCCGGGGCGACGGTGACGGTGACCTGCTCACCGCGCCACGGCATCGAACGCACCCTGGATACCGCGGAAGGGCTCGCCGCCGCGGGCTTCCGGGTGGTCCCCCACGTCGCCGCCCGGCTGATACGCGACCGTCATCACCTCCAGGCCGTGCTGGAGCGGATGGCGGCCGCGGGGATCGACGACTGCTTCGTGGTCGGCGGGGACGCGGAACGACCGGCGGGGCCGTTCCCGGGGGGTGTCGAGCTGCTCGACACCCTCGCCGGGGCGAGCCCACGGCCGGCGCGCATCGGGGTGCCGGCCTACCCGGAGGGCCACCACCGCATGGACACCCGTACCCTGGATGCCGCCCTGTCCGCCAAGGCGGCGAACGCGGACTACGTTGTCACCCAGCTGTGCTTCGAATCCGCGCCGGTGCTCGAGTGGCTGCGTCGTCAGCGCGAACGGGGCCTGACCCTGCCGGTACTCGCCGGCATCCCCGGGGTCATGGACCGGCGCCGGCTGCTCTCGGTGGCCGTGCGTATCGGCATCGGCGACTCCACCCGGGCCCTCGGGCGTCAGCGCGGGCTGGTGGGACGGCTGATACACAGCGGCGAGTACCGTGGCGATGACCTGGTCTGGGGGCTGGTGGACGGCCTCGGCGATCCCGTCCAGGGGCTGGCC
This sequence comes from Arhodomonas sp. KWT, assembly GCF_010993615.1. NCBI lineage: Bacteria > Pseudomonadati > Pseudomonadota > Gammaproteobacteria > Chromatiales > Ectothiorhodospiraceae > Arhodomonas > Arhodomonas sp. KWT. The sequence continues at coordinate 5,003 of NZ_WNXE01000095.1, forward strand.
GGTGTGCACGTCTACACCTTCAACGAGGTCGCGGCCACACGGGACTGGCTCACGACCCTGCACGACGGCCTCTGCCAGTGGCACGGGCTGTCGGCGGAGGCGGAGGTGGCGGCGGGGACCGCCGGCGTGCACGCGGAGCAGCCCGGCTGAACGCCGGCCCCGCGGCCGCGGGACGCTACCGGGACGCCGCGGCGTGCAGCGGCCCGGTGGCCTCACCCGGCGGACCGGGGCGGGTCAGCGCACTCGCGGGCACCAGCTCCACGCCGGCGTCCGCGAGCGCCGGCAGCGCCTCGCGCAGCACCTCGATGGTCTCCGGATAGGGATGGCCGATGGCGACGGCGTGGCCCTGGCGCCGGGCAAGGGCGACGAGCTCGTCCAGGCGGGCACGGATGGCGTCGCGCTCGCGCACGTTGTCCAGGAAGACGTCGCGCCGGGTCACCGGCACGCCCTGCTCCCGCGCCATGCGCTCGGCCACGGTGGCCGCCGTGGTCCGGCTGTCGATGAAGTACAGCCCGCCATGGGCGTGCAGCTCGTCGAGTACCCAGGTCATGTGCCCGGGGTGGCGGGTGATCAGGCTGCCCTGATGGTTGTTCACCCCGCTGACGTAGGGCACGGCCGCCAGGTTGTGCTCCAGCAACGAGCGCACCCGGCCCTCCAGCATGTCCAGGGTGATCGCCCCGGGCACCGGACGGGTCGCACCCATGGCCTCCATCGGCTGGTGGAGCAGCACCTCCTTGCCGGCCTCGTGGGCCGCCCGCGCTACCCGCTGCGAATAGGGCCGCTCGGGCAGCACCGAGCAGGACACCGCCCCGGGCAGCGCCGCGACCGCCACGTCCCCGGGGCGCTGGCCCAGGTCGTCGATGATGATGGCCACCCGCGGGGTGGCCCACGCCGGTGCCGCGAACAGCACCAGGCAGGCCAGCACCGCACGCACTGGCACCATTACTGGCCGTTCAGGAGGACGTATCGCCATGCCTCAGCGCCGCGGTGGACAGCGTTGCTCGTCAGTCATGCAGACCTTGCCACACCTGCTTCCTCGCACCCTGCCACAGCGGCGCCCACGGCCACTGCGACAGGGCAATACGTCCCGAACGGTCAGTGACGCCCGCCGCGGCTGTCCAGGATCGTCAGCCCGCGGAGCAGGTTCAGGGCCTGGGCGAGGACATAGTCCCGGCTGATCAGGTCGGCCTCGGCCTGCTCGGCGTCGCCTTCAGCACCCCCCTTGGGCTTGCCGTCGCCGCTGAGGTGGCGGTTGAGGTCCGCCTCCGAGAGCGGGCGCACCCCGTTATTGCCGGCGGCGGTCACCTCCACCTGCGGGATGTCGACATCCGGCTGGATGCCGTCCGCCTGGATGGAGCGACCGCTGGGCGTGTAGTAACGGGCGGTGGTGAGCTTGATCGCCGCACCGTCCTGCAGCGGCATGATCGTCTGCACCGAGCCCTTGCCGAAGCTGCGGCGGCCCATGATCACCGCTCGGCCCTGGTCCTGGAGGGCGCCGGCGACGATCTCCGAGGCGGATGCCGAGCCGGAGTTGATCAGCACCACCAGCGGCGCGCCGCCGAGCAGGTCGTTGGGCGTCGCGGTGAAGCGCATCTCCGCGCTGTCGAGCCGCCCGCGGGTGCTCACGATCACGCCGTCGGTGAGGAAGGCGTCGGCCACGTCCACCGCCGCGTTGAGCACGCCGCCGGGGTTGTTGCGCAGGTCCAGGACCACGCCCTGGAGATCGCCGTCCGCATCGGACTTCAGCGCCTTGATCGCCTCGATCACGTCGCTGCCGGTGCCGCTCTGGAACTGGCTGATGCGCAGGTAGCCGTAGCCGGGGGAGAGCAGGCGCGACTTCACGCTCTCGACCTGGATCACCGCCCGGGTGAGGGTGACCTCCAGCGGCTGCTCGTGGCCCTCGCGCATCAGCGTCAGGGTGATGTCGGTACCCGGCTCGCCGCGCATGAGGTGAACCGCCTCGTTGAGGCTGATGTCTTTAACGGGCTGGCCGTCGATGCGGATGATGAGGTCCCCCGCCTGGATGCCTGCCTTCTCCGCGGGCGTACCGTCGATGGGGGCGATGACCTTCACGAAGCCGTTCTCGTCGCCGACCTCGATGCCGAGACCGCCGAACTCGCCGCTGGTACCCGCCTGCAGATCCTTGTAGGCCTGCGGGTCGAGATAGGCGGAGTGGGGGTCCAGCCCGGAGAGCATCCCGCGGATGGCGTTCTCCATGAGGTCGCGGTCGCTGACCGACTCCACGTAGCCGCGCTGGATGCGGCCGAACACCTCGGTGAAGGTGCGAAGCTCCTCCACCGGGACCTTCGCCGCCGCGGCATCGGTATCCCCCCTTTCGGCCCAGACCTGGTGGGCGGTGGCGAGGATGAAGCCGATCAGCACCCCGGTGGCCAGGGTGTAGAGGGTTCTCGGAAAACGCATGCTCTTTTCCCTATTAAGTTCCTGTGCGGGCCACGCCGTCGCGGCCGCTGGATGACGCCTCAGCCCCGGTTTCCGCGCCGCTTGAGCCAGGCGAGCGGATCGACGGGGTCGCCGTCCACCCGCACCTCGAAGTACAGCGCCTCGCGGCGTTGTCCGCCGCTCGCGCCCACCGCGGCGATCACCTCGCCGGCACTCACACGGTCGCCGGCCTCGCGGTAGAGCGCGCGATTATGCCCGTACAGGCTCATCCGCCCGTCCCCGTGGTCAATAATGATCAGCAGACCGACACCACGCAACCAGTCGGAGAAGACCACGCGGCCACCGGCGACGGCATGCACCGCGGTACCGGCGGGCGCACCGATGAGCACCCCGGACCAGCGCAGGTCCCCGGAGCGGGAGCTGCCGTAGCTCGCCAGTAGCTTGCCGGCCACCGGCCAGCCGTTGCGATCGCCGCCCGACTCCGGCGGCTCGGGCGCCGGAACCGCCTCGCGGCGGTCCTCGGCGGCCTCGCGCCGGCGCTGCTGCTCCAGGCGCTCGCGCAGATCTTTGACCAGCCCGGTCAGGCGCTGCTCGTCGTCGCGCAGTCGGTCCAGGCGCTGGTCGTCACTGTCGATACCCGCGCGCAACTTCTCCAGCACGGCCTTGCGGGATTCGCGTTTCTCCGCCAGGGCTTGGCGCTGCCCGGCACGCCGGTCCTCGAGCTCACGCAGCCGGGCGAGCTCCCCGTCGATGGACTGCTGCAGCGACTCCAGGCGTTCGAGCGCGGCGATGGTCTCGTCGATGCGCTCGGCCCGGGCATTGGCAAAGTAACGGTAGTACACCGCGAGACGGTCGAGGCGATCCGGGCGCTCCTGGCTGAGCATCACCCGCAGGAACGAATGCCCGCCGGAGGCCCAGGCGGCGCGGATCTGGTCGGCCAGGCGCCCGCGCTCGCCGGCCAGGGCCTCGCTGCGGCGCTGATGTTCGGCCTTGAGCTCCGCCAGGCGCTTGCGGTGGGCGTCGAGCTTCTGGCGGGTCTCGCGCAGGGCGCGGTCCGCTTCGGCAAGGGACTTGTCCAGGCGCTGGAGCTCGGCGTCCAGCCCGTCGACGCGCTGGTGACGCTCGAGCAGCGACTGCTCCAGGGACTTCATACGCTCGCGCACGTCGCTGAGCCGCTCGCGCGTGTCGCCGAGCGAGCGCTCCTGCGCCGTGGCGGCGCCGGCCGCCAGGACGGCAACCAGTACCAATATGCTCAGACGTAGTGTCATGCGTCAGCCGGACCGTGTGCCGATGAGATAGGGCGCAAGTTGCGCGGTGGCGCAGGACACCATGAACCGCGAGCGACGCAGCCCGATCGGCACACGGCCCGGCCCGAAGGGCGCGCTACAGCGGCACGGCGGCGGCGTTGCGCTCGCCTGGCGTGAGCCCTGCCGCGCCGGCGCCCTGAGACACGACAACAGGCCTGAGAAGATTGGTAACGCCATCGGATTGCGCGCATGGATTCAGCAGCGTTCCATCATGCAAGGTGGTGCGTATAATGCCCAGTCTACCAAGGTGCCGGGCCCCCGCGGCCGGCCACATCCACGACGACTTCGAATGGGCCCGCGATGGACAAGCTTGTCGAGTTCGCCGCCGATCAATGGCTGCTGGTGCTCGCCACCGTCGGCGTGATCATCGCCATCATCGCCAACGAGATCTACCTGCGCCTGCAGGGCCGCGACGCGGTGGACCCGGAGACCGCCACCCGGCTGTACAACCGGGAGGACGCCGTGTTCGTCGACGTCCGCGACGAGAACGCCTTTGTCAGCCGCCACCTCCCGGGCGCCGTGAACGCGCCGCGCAGCCACATCGAGCAGCACGGCGACCGTCTCGAGCGCCTGCGCGGCCGGCCGGTGATCGTCTACGGCGCCGGCGGCGGGCTGGCTGCGGCCGCCAGGCAGCTTCGCGAGATGGGCCACGAGCCGGTCTACCAGCTGCGCGGCGGCTACCCGGCGTGGGAAGACAAGGGCCTGCCCACCGAGGGCCGGGGCTGAACGCACCCGTCACACCGTCATCAGCTTGCGAGGAAGCACCATGGCCGACAACGAGCAGACCGCCGCCCAGGAGGGCCAGCAGCAGTTCTCCATCCAGAAGGTCTACCTCAAGGACTGTTCGCTGGAGACACCCAACTCGCCGGATGTGTTCCGCTCCGAGTGGCGCCCCGAGGCGAACGTCGAGCTCGATACCAGCAACCGTGAGATCGGCGACGGCACCTACGAGATCGCCATCCGCATCACGGTGACCGCCAAGCTCGGCGACCAGACCGCCTATCTCTGCGAGGTGGAGCAGGCCGGGGTGTTCGCCGTGGCAGGCTTCGACGGGCAGACCCTGCGCGGGCTGCTCGGCAGCTTCTGCCCGAGCATCCTCTTCCCCTACGCCCGCGAGGCGATCTCCGACCTCACCGGCAAGGCCGGCTTCCCGCCGATGGTGCTGGCACCGGTGAACTTCGACGCGCTCTACGCCCAGCAGCAGGCGCAGAGCGACGGCGAGAACCAGCAGGCCCGGCACTGACCGGACGCCGGCGATGACGTCCACGCCCTCGGCCATCGCCGTCCTCGGTGCCGGCTCCTGGGGCACCGCGCTGGCCCTCGTGCTGGCGCGTAACGGCCATGCGGTCACGCTGTGGGGCCACGACGACACGCACGTGGCCGCCCTCGAGCGGCAGCGCAGCAACGAGCGCTACCTGCCGGGCATCGGTTTCCCCGACGGGATCTCGGTGACCGACGACCTCGACGCCGCCGTCTCCGGCGTCGACTGGGTACTCGTGGCCGTACCGAGCCACGCCTTCGCCGCCACCCTCGCCCGCCTCGCCGACTGCCTGCCCGCGGGCTGTCCGGTGCTGTGGGCCACCAAGGGGCTGGACGCCGACTCCGGCGGGCTGCTCCACCACGTCGCCGCCCGGCTGCTGCCCGACAATCCGCCGGCTGCCCTGTCCGGGCCGAGCTTCGCCGGCGAGGTCGCCCGCGGCCTGCCCACGGCGGTGACCGTGGCCGCCGCCGACCTGGCGGTCGCCGAGCACCTGGCGGGGGCGTTCCACGACGAGCGCTTCCGGGTGTACACGAGCACCGACCTGGTCGGTGTCGGACTCGGCGGCGCAGTGAAGAACGTACTGGCGATCGCCACGGGCATCGCGGACGGGCTGGGCTTCGGCGCCAACGCCCGTGCCGGGCTGATCACCCGCGGCCTCGCCGAGGTCCGGCGCCTCGGTCAGGCGATGGGCGCCGCCGACCGCACCTTCATGGGCCTGGCCGGGGTGGGCGACCTCATCCTCACCTGCACCGACGACCAATCGCGCAACCGCCGCATGGGCCTCGCCCTCGGCCGCGGCGAGGACGTCGACGCCGCGGAACGCGCCATCGGCCAGACCGTGGAAGGCCTGCGCACGGCGCGGGAGCTGCACGCCCTCGCCCGTACCCAGGGGGTGGAGATGCCGATCTGCGAGCAGGTCCATGCCCTGCTCGACGGCGGGGTGAGCCCCGAGGAGGCCACCCGCAACCTCATGCTCCGCACCCGCAAGGCGGAGCTGGACTAGTCCTGATCCAGGAATCGTTGCCTCTCCAGGACGCGCGACCGCATTGCCGGGCATTTCCTCGACCGGCGCGGTGATGTACTCGTGAGTCCCTGCCGGGTTCTTCCGTGCGGAAGACCAAACGGCAGACCGAAAACGGCGCCAGGTAGCCCGGCCAGGGAAACCATCCCCGGATACCCGCAGTCAGGCCGAACGAATGTGCCCGCTGTCACACAATGACGTTCGACCGGCCCCCGCATATCGGCATCCGCGC
>NZ_WNXE01000960.1:0-635 GCF_010993615.1 Arhodomonas sp. KWT
GTCCTCGGAGGCACTGAAGGGCAGGTTGCCCACGTAAATCGATTTCATCGTAACTACACTCATCTTCCCTACCGGCCACTCCGGGTCCGGTAGCTCAAACATCAAGTCTTGCTAGGCGACGGACTTCCATAAGTAGAACGCCACCGTGGCACGCCCTTCCAGGCGCACCGGGATCGACAGTAAGCGTTTCCCGGGCGGTTTGCAATTACAAATTGACGACGGTGCCCGCGCGCCGCCGGGCGGTAGCGCCAGAGCGCTCAGCTGCGGGCCATGCGTTCGTCCAGCGCACGCTGGACGCGGGGGTGGACGAAGCGGGTCACATCGCCGCCCAGGGCGGCGACTTCGCGCACGAGGCTGGAGGAGATGTAGGCGTACTGCTCCGCCGGCGTGAGGAACATCGTCTCCACCCCGGGGACGAGCTGGCGGTTCATGCTCGCGAGCTGGAACTCGTGCTCGAAGTCGGAGACCGCGCGCAGGCCGCGCAGGATGATCTGGGCCCCGCACTCGTTGACGAAGTCCGCGAGCAGGCTCTCGAACGGGCGCACCTCGACGTTGGGGAGGTGGCCGAGGACGTCCGCGCACAGCGCGACGCGCTCCTCGAGGGTGAACACCGGGCGCTTGCTCGCGCTGGGATA
>NZ_WNXE01000961.1:0-633 GCF_010993615.1 Arhodomonas sp. KWT
TTCAGACACCGACTGGATTCGCATTTAACCTCGGAACCTTGTCTTAATCCCTTTTCCATCAGGGCATCGTTCAGACAGCAGGCGCCCACCCTGCCCAACACGTATGGGCAGTCTTAATCCCTTTTCCATCAGGGCATCGTTCAGACGTCACGTCCGGCTCTTCCGCAATCCGCGGCACTGTCTTAATCCCTTTTCCATCAGGGCATCGTTCAGACCTGGCAGCAGGCGGTAAACCAGCAGCGGCCGTTTGTCTTAATCCCTTTTCCATCAGGGCATCGTTCAGACCCGCCGCGAAGAAGTGGAAGGCGACCGACTGGATCGGTCTTAATCCCTTTTCCATCAGGGCATCGTTCAGACGGTGCCGCCCAAGTAACCCGTAGCGCCCTAACGCCGTCTTAATCCCTTTTCCATCAGGGCATCGTTCAGACGGACTCACAGGGTCGCGTCTACTCCTTGAGCGTCGTCTTAATCCCTTTTCCATCAGGGCATCGTTCAGACCGCCGGCACCTGCAAAGCCTTTTTTATCAATGGCTTAAAGACACCCTTGGGGAAAATTAACCATCGCCGAAAGTTGAGAACGGTTCGCATCCCGAAGCTACCCTCACGTACGACCGTCATTCCCATGCTGCCTCG
>NZ_WNXE01000962.1:0-631 GCF_010993615.1 Arhodomonas sp. KWT
AGCAGGCCGTGCCACGGATAGCGTCCCAGGGCCACCAGCTCGCGGCCGGTCAGGCTCTCGGTGTCCGGCAGGCGCTGGGGGAGGTAGGCCACCTCGCGTGCGAAGGCGCGCCCGCCCCAGCGCGATAGCTCACGGCCCTGAAAGCGGATCATGCCGCCGGAGGGGGAATGCTGCCCCGCGAGAAGCTTGACCAGGGTCGACTTCCCGGAGCCGTTGTGCCCGATCAGCCCGTAGACAAGACCCGCTTCCAGCGAAAGGTCGGTGGGCTGGAGAATGCGCCGGCCCTCGACCTCGAAACTCGCCCCCTTGACCTCAAACACGTCCGCGTCCGCCTGCTGTCCGCTTGCCCAGTGGGAACCGTGTCGATGATAGCCATAACGGGAATGGTTATCAATTGCGCAGGAAGGCGATAGACTGATTCTCCCGAACGCCACTACTGATCGAGCGACCGCCGTGATCCCCGCTCTCGAGCCCCTGTTTCCCGGTGAGTTCGCGGCCTACGGCGAGTGGCTCGTGGCCGCGGAGGCACCGGATTCGGACGTGACCGTCCCCGTGCCGGCACTGCTGGAGGCGGGCGGCCTGGAGCCGTACCTGGAACGGATGCATCCGGGATTCGTGCCGTCGGCCCGCC
>NZ_WNXE01000963.1:0-631 GCF_010993615.1 Arhodomonas sp. KWT
TCCGCGCGCGGCGACAAGCCCAAGGGCCGGCGCAGTAACTCGTGCGCGATCTTCGGCACCGGATCCGCGTCGTGGCGGGCGGCGTAGGCTGGCCGCCCCAGGCCGCAAAGATCCAACGCGGCGAAACGGAGAGTGTCGGCTGCCTCGAGCAGCCGATCTACGGCAGGAATCCCGGGCGGTGACAGGCCGCGCGGGTTGGCCGCTCCTGGCAGACCGGTAGGTCGTGCACGGCCGCGTGCTGTGTGCGACATCTTCAATGAGCACGCCGGAATGTCGCACGCCTGCGGCGCACGACCTACGCGAATTCCCGTAGGTCGGCTGCTCCTGGCAGCCAACATCAAACCGCGTGAAACGGAGGATGTCGGTGGCCGTCAGCAGCCGAGCTGCGGTAACGATCGCGGCCGGATCAGTACGCCGCGGGCACCTCGAGCACGCCGCGGGCGATGGCGTAGCCCATCGCGGCCCCCATGGCGACATCCGTGGGATAGTGCAGGCCGAGCACCACCCGGGAGCAGGCGATCAGCACGGTAAGCACGGCGAGCGCCCCGGTCAGTGCCGGGAAGTGGGCCGCCGCCACGGTGGTGAAGCCCACCGCATGCAGGGTATGGCCGGAGGGGAAGCTGTACTGGTC
>NZ_WNXE01000964.1:0-631 GCF_010993615.1 Arhodomonas sp. KWT
GTTTTTCTGAGCTGCCTACGCGGCAGCGAACAGCCATCGAACTCGTGTCCCAGGAACTCAATTTTTCTGAGCTGCCTACGCGGCAGCGAACAGCGATGGTGGCTTCCTTATTTCCGCGACTATTTTCTGAGCTGCCTACGCGGCAGCGAACGTCGGGGCCAAATTCGGCGTCGCACTCAAGATTTTCTGAGCTGCCTACGCGGCAGCGAACCGCGAGAAGCGCTCCCAGCGGCCGCGGTTATATTTCTGAGCTGCCTACGCGGCAGCGAACCCACCCCCACCGGTATCCGCCCGCTGGAAGGTTTTCTGAGCTGCCTACGCGGCAGCGAACGTGAACCGCATCGTCGGCCGCGTCGAGGCCGATTTCTGAGCTGCCTACGCGGCAGCGAACGCCCAGGCCCTGCGGATGCCGACCGAGACCCTTTTCTGAGCTGCCTACGCGGCAGCGAACCTCTACGGCGAGGAGGAGTACGTCTACAGCGCTTTCTGAGCTGCCTACGCGGCAGCGAACGGGCAGTGCGATCCGAACACGCAGACGTGTGATTTCTGAGCTGCCTACGCGGCAGCGAACCACACGCTGGAAAGAGGCTTCATCGCCACCGTTTTCTGAGCTGCCTACGCGGCAGCGAAC
>NZ_WNXE01000965.1:0-630 GCF_010993615.1 Arhodomonas sp. KWT
GCTCATGGACCTCGGCGGATGGGCGCAGCTGGCACGTTACCGCCTCTGGCGCGCCGAGCTGAACGACGACACGGACCATGCCGCCGTGGGGCTGCTGGCGGTACGGATGGCCTGGGAGCAGGCCCTGTTCCGGCGCCACCGCGAGGCAATCGAGGCCGACTGGCGGGACGTCTGCGCCAGCCACGCCCGGCCGGTTTTCCCGCAGGAACGGCACATCGTCGACGCGCTGCTGCAGGACGCCGCGGAGCGCAGCGCCCAGCGCAGACTGCCCGAACAACTCACCCCGGACCGTCAGGCCGACGACGACCGGCCGGACGCCCAGGCCGTGTTCTGCATCGACGTCCGCTCGGAGGTCTTCCGGCGCTGCCTGGAACGGGTCTCGCCATCGGTACAGACGCTGGGCTTCGCGGGATTCTTCGGTCTGCCGCTGGCACACCGGGAGGCCGGCTCACACCTCTCCGAGGGGCGCTGCCCGGGACTCGTGCCCCCGGCACTGGAGAGCCGGACACCGGAGACGGGCGAGACCGCCGGGCGCTGGATCAGGGCACGCGCATCACGGGCGTGGAAGCGCTTCAAGCTCGCAGCCGTATCGTCCTTCGCGTTCGTGGAGTCGATGGGCCCCGTCTACGC
>NZ_WNXE01000966.1:0-628 GCF_010993615.1 Arhodomonas sp. KWT
ATCGGTGGTGTGACCGCGGAGTCGCTGATCCTCGTCACCAATCTCTTCACCGTTTATCGCCTCTGGCGGGACCGGCGTCGAAGCGTGTAGCCCGGGCGACGACGCATTGCCGTTCCGGACGGCTGCAGGCGGTTGATTCCGCGCGTCACGACCCAAAATCCGTGGGGGTACAGGTCACAGCCCGCACTGGACGGAGTGTGGCATCATGGCGGGTGAAGGACCTGCCGCTGACGCGTCGGGTCCGCCGATGCGCATTGAGGGGATCGATGATCGACTTGCCGTTTCTCAGCACCCGGGCCGACGACACGGTCGGCGACCTGAATGACTACCAGGGCTACGATCGCGACGAATATCACAGCCTCGGGGCGAGCTGGCTGATCCGCATGGCGCTGTTCTTTGGCTGGCCGCAGTCGCTGCGGCACACGAGCGCGCTGCACATCGCGGATGCGGACGCCTTCCAGGGCTATCTCGGTCTGCCGGACACCTGGGCCGGCGACAAGGATGACCCCGGTGAGGTCCGCGCGGAGCGCGCCGAAGCGAGTCTGCGCCGGCAGCTCGCCAGCCATGAGGGGCCGGACGGGCGGCTCGATCCGGACAGTCCGCTCTTCCGTAACATCGAGCTCCTGGA
>NZ_WNXE01000967.1:0-627 GCF_010993615.1 Arhodomonas sp. KWT
GAGCGCAATGGCACGGGCGCGTGCTACACCTTCGGGGGCCCCCGTGTTGGGGACGATGCGTTTTTCGAGGGGATAAAGACCCCTGTCTACCGTGTCGTTAACGCCGCCGATGGTGTGGCCAGGGTTCCATTCGGGTATGGGCTGAAGATCGTCCTCGGTGGGCTGAGACTCATTCCGCTCAATGGGACGTTGGCGATCTCCGAGTTCCTTCGCAAGCGCTTCGCCGGGTATACGCACTTCGGCAATCTGGTCTTCCTCTCCGGCGCACCCAACACACCCGATGCCCGGGGCTTCCCGTTTGCGAAGCTTCAGGTTCGAAAGAGTCCCAACTTCTTCTGGAAGTCGCAGCAGGTGCTTTGGCGACTTGCCCGGACGTGTGCGAAGGCATCGGGCACCGATCACAGCATTCGCGAGTATGCGGGCAAGCTCGAAGCGCATGCGTTACGGCGCAATTAGAACGGGCATACGCATCCGAATAACACACGCCATAAGGGAGATAGACGTGAAGGGAAGCAGCGCAACGCGAGTGTCGATATGCCGTGCCTGGGGAGTCGGCCTGTTACTGAGCGCCCTTGTGCTCATGGCCGGTTGTGCGCAGGTGCCCCAGGAGAGCGTCGAGCTCTCCAA
>NZ_WNXE01000968.1:0-626 GCF_010993615.1 Arhodomonas sp. KWT
CTCGAGAAGATCGCCGAGCTCGTCAAGGAAAAGCGCATCGAGGGCATCACCGAGCTGCGCGACGAGTCGGACAAGCAGGGCATCCGCATGGTCATCGAGCTGCGTCGCGGCGAGGTGCCCGAGGTCGTGCTCAACAACCTCTACCAGCATACCCAGCTGCAGACCGTGTTCGGCATCAACATGGTCGCGCTGCACCAGGGCCAGCCCAAGCAGCACAACCTGCGCGACGTCCTCGACGCCTTCCTGCGCCACCGCCGCGAGGTGGTCACGCGGCGCACCGTCTATGAGCTGCGCAAGGCGCGCGAGCGCGCCCACGTCCTCGAGGGCCTGGCGGTGGCGCTGGCCAACATCGACGAGGTCATCGCCCTGATCAAGGCCTCGCCGGGGCCGGCGGAGGCGCGCGAGGCGCTGGCCTCGCGGGAGTGGGCGCCGGGCATGGTCACCGGCATGCTCGAGCGCGCCGGCGCCGAGGCGTCCCGGCCCGAGGGGCTCGCCGAGGAGTTCGGCCTGCGCGACGGCGTCTACCGGCTCACCGCGCAGCAGGCCCAGGCGATCCTGGACCTGCGCCTGCACCGCCTCACCGGGCTGGAGCAGGACAAGATCCTGGACGAGTACCGCGAGCTGCT
>NZ_WNXE01000969.1:0-626 GCF_010993615.1 Arhodomonas sp. KWT
GGCCCGCGTCACGGTACCTCCGCCGATGCACCCGCTCAGCGGGACCCGTCGTCCGGCGGGCCTGCGTCCTCGTCGTCCTGCGTACCGCGGGCCTCCGGGTCGTGCGCCCACGGCTCGCAGGGCTGGCGGAACGAGGCGACGCCGGACTCCCGCGCGTCCCGGTCGGCGAGCGCGTCGGAGTCGGTGCCGGTGTCGTCGTCCGACTCGTCCACCGGCCCGCTCCAGTCCTCCGGGGGCTCCCCGAGCTCGATGTCCATCGCCGGCCAGCCGTCGCCGTCCACGGTCTCCAGGTCGCCGTCGTAGTGCTGGATCTCCACGGTGCCATCGGCCTCCACGGCGACGACCACGAACGCCTGGCCCTTATCGTGGTGCCAGTACCACTGCCCCACCACCGGCTCGAGCTCGTTGTCCATCATCGCTCCCTCCCGGACGGGATCGTCCCGCCATTATGGCGAGCACCGCCGCAACATCACCCGTCCCGGCGGTGCCCGCCCGACCGGCGGTCAGGATGTCGATCACGGACCACTCGGATTCGGGATCGGGACACCGCCCCCGACCGGGCCGTTCCAGCATGAACGCCATGGTCTCGAGACATGGCAGACCGCGCTTACCACGAACATACTGGT
>NZ_WNXE01000096.1:0-10919 GCF_010993615.1 Arhodomonas sp. KWT
ATCGCGGGTCTCCTTTTTCCAGGGTTCAAGGTCTGTACAACCCGAATCCTACGGAGGCCCGCGGTGACCCGCCTACCCGCTTTTACACACTTCCGGGGACACTACCGATCGACTCGACCCCGTAGACCTCGCGATGGCGGTCGATGAACGCCACCATCACTTCCCGTGGCGGTCGAGCTCCGCCTGGGCGAAAAAGGCCGACGCCTTGCGCAGGATCTCGTTGGCACGCTTGAGCTCGCGGTTCTCGCGCTCAAGTGCCTTCAGCCCCTCGCGCTCCTCGGTGGTCAACCCGGCACGCTGGCCGCTGTCACGCTCGCTCTGGCGCACCCACCGGCGCAGCGTCTCCGCCGTGCAGCCAATCTTGGCCACAATCGAGGAGATGGCCGCCCACTGCGAGCCGTAGCTGTCCTGGTGCTCCAGCACCATTCGAACCGCTCGTTCCCGGACCTCGGGGGAGCATTTCACCGCTGTGCTCATGACCTGATCCTCTCAAGCTTTCAGGTCTCCGGGAATCCCGGGCGGTTCAGTGTGTGAGGTGAGCGTCCGGAGGTTCGGGGGAGGACCTAGTTAAATACTCATTGACGACAGGCAAAATCTGGTGTTACATGTAATAAGTCTATCACATATTTCTTTATATGCTGGTGTTTGTAGTCTATGTCTCTGTTTTTTATGTAAAAAATAAATAAAGATTGTTATAAAATTATTGCTTATGTTGGTTTAAACGGAATGAGTAAGCCCCACGAAGAGCGAAGATCGGAAATCATCGAAGCCACCCTGGAGATTGCGGCAGACCAAGGTGTAGGGGGTGCCACGACGCAAGCCATTGCAAGCCGCGTGGGGATTGCGCAGCCGACAATCTTTCGTCACTTCAAGAACCGCAACGCGATTTTCGAGGCCGCGGTCACCGGAATCGCCGAGGCCCTATTCCGGAATGTGTCAGGACTGCTCGAGGGGTGCGAGCCGGCGGACGTCCGGCTCCGGGAACTCATTCGGCGCCAGCTGCGGTTTATCGGCCGTCGCCGCGGAGTTCCCCGGCTTCTGTTCTCGGACCGCCTTCATGTCGAAGTTCCCGCGCTTCGAAAGGTCGTCCTCGGCGTGATGGATCGCTACGCGAACGCGCTTGCCCGGCTGATCGAGGAGGGTGTGTGGGAGCAACGGTTCCGGCACGACCTGGATCCCAAGGAAACCGCGCGAGTGCTGATATCGATGATCCAGGGGCTGGTGGTGCGCTGGTCCCTGTCCGATTACTCATTCGAGCTCGAAGACGAAGCCGAGGTGGTGTGGCGGGTTCTGTGGCATGGGTTGAAGCCCGCTGACGCCCAATAACGTTATCAATGGCGCAATCGACTAATCACCTGCTGGAGCCGCCAATGTCGCCTAGTGGATACCGTCGCCCCCCACTCCGTAAGCGCGCCACGGAAGTAGCCTTTGTCATGATGGGGTTTGGCTTGTTGGTGGGAAACGCCCGCGGAGGTGGGCTCGATCGCGTCATGCAAGCCATGGAATCCGATTACCAGGCGCTGAGCCGGGCTCTTTTTAGGGAAGACTATGTTGAGGCCAAAAAGGCAGCCGAACGCCTAGCGAGTCATCCTACGCCGGGATTCGCCGAAAAACTGACGCTTCTCGCCCGCCTTGGGACAGCGGCCGGGCGGTTTCAGGAACTCGATAGCCAAGTCAAGGAGACAGCCCGAGACATCTCCTCAGCTGCTGACGCACGAGCCTTTGACCGTATGGCGACCGGCTTCGAACGCCTTACGGATCGGTGCCTGAGCTGCCACAGCCGGTTCGGTACCCACGCCAACCTGGACGCAAGCGATTAGGGAGGCCAGATGATTCAGCCCGCACCGCCACGCTTGGGTCCCTCCAATAAGCCGGACGTTGTCATCGCACTCGGATCCAGCAATGCCTTTCTCGCCGTGATTGGCACGATCCGTGACCTGGGTGGAGTCATTAGCCATGAATGAATGGGGCCATCGATGGAAGCGCTGGGCCTGGGTTGTGGCAGGGGCAGGTATAGGCCTGACTTTGATAGCGGCGCTGGTTGCCAATCGGGATGTTCCCCAACGCGACGAAAGAGTCGCGCAGGAACCATCGGTGTCGATCATCGAAGTCAAGGCGCTTCCCTTCCAGTTGGAAGCACGTGGTCGCGGGGTGGCCCGTCCGCCCGAAATCTGGCAGGCAACCGCCAACGTGTCCGGACGAGTTGTTGGACGTCATCCGAGGCTGGAGAGCGGCAATATCCTGTCCAAGGGCACCCAGCTGTTGGCCCTCGACCCGACTCGTTACCGGCTCGCCATCGCCAGTGCGGAGGCGGAGCTGGCTCAGCTGGAGGCAGAAAAGCGTCAGCTCAATGCCGAGGCGGCCAACAACCGTCAGCTGCTCGAGCTGGAAAGGGACCGTCTCAACCTGGCCGAGCGCGAGCTGGACCGTTTCCAGCGTTTGGCCGAGGAGAACCAGATTTCCCAGTCCGAGCTGGACCAGCAGCGCCGGGCGACGCTCGCCCAGCGCCTATCGGTGGCCAAACTGGAGAACGAACTGACCCTCATCCCGCACCGGCGCAAGCAGTTGCAGGCTAAACAGGAGCAGGCACGCACCCGCGTCGACCAGGCCCAAGAGGATCTTGCGGATACCCGGTTTGAGTCGCCTTATGATCTTCGCGTCAGTCAGGTGGCAGTGGAACTCCACGACCAGGTCAGCAGGGGCCAGAAACTGTTCGAGGCCTACAGTATCGAGGCGACGGAAGTCGAGGCCCACTTCCCCCTGCCCATGCTGCGCAGGGTGGTGGGGGCGGTGGCGCGTGCGGATGCTCCTCCGCAGGCTTTGGGGCCCCACGACAAGCTGGCGTTGTCGGACATCCGGGCCGAGGTGGTCCTGGTCGGTGATGATGACGTTCGCTGGCCGGCCCGGGTTGCCCGCATCGCGAGCGGTCTGGACCCCAACACACGTACCGTCCGGGTCGTGGTGAGTGTCGACGCCCCCTACGAAAAGGCGGCACCGCCACAGCGGCCGGCGCTGCAGCCCGGCATGTACGTCCGGGTCCGGCTGACCGTCTCGAGCCCTGAGCCCCGGATGGTTATCCCCGTCAGTGCTGTGCATGACAACCAGGTGTACCTGGTAACCGGGGAGAATCGTCTCGCCCGGCAGTCCGTGCGGGTAGCCTTTCAGCAAAGCGACCTGGCAATCATCGAGGAGGGGTTGCCCCCCGACGCCCGGGTCATCGTGGACGATCCCATCCCCGCCATCGACGGTATGCCGGTGACGCCCCGTCGGGATAAGGGCCTGGAGCGGGCGCTTCGGGCACGCGCCCGGGGGGAAGAGTCATGATTCGCTGGTTTGCGGGCCACCCCACCGCCGCCAACCTCCTGCTCATCGTGATCCTGGCGGCCGGGCTGTTCGCGGCGCCTTCCCTCAAGCGGGAGACCTTTCCCGACTACCGTCCGGTAGAGGTAAGTGTTGAGGTTACCTACCGTGGCGCGACCGCGCGAGATGTGGAGGACGAGATCTGCGGGCGTTTGCATGACGCCATCAAAGGGGTGGACTACCTGGACGAGCTGTCCTGCACGGCCCAGGACAACCGCGCCAGCGCAGTGGCAACGATGGCTGCCGGCGGAGACCCGATCCGTTTTCTCAACGAGATCGATTCCGAAGTGGGTGCCATTACGGACCTGCCCGCGCAGGCCGAGGAGCCGGTGGTTCGGGAGCTTAACCGGAGTGACCTCGTGGCGGCAGTGGCTGTCACCGGGGGCATGTCGCGGGACCAACTGGAAGACTACGCCTATCGCCTCGAGGACCGGATTATGGCGCTGCCCGGTGTCGCCGAGGTCCATATCCAAGGCGTGTCTCAGCGCCAGTGGCAGGTGGCGGTTCCCAGGGAGGTACTGAACCAGCACGGCCTGTCCGCGCGGGGACTGGCTGCTGCAGTGGCTCATCAGAACGTGGACATGCCACTTGGCACCCTGGAGACGAAGGACCGGGATATCCAGCTGCGGTTCACCGACCAGCGCCGATCACTGCGCGCGCTCAAGCAGCTTGTGGTGATCTCCGACCGGGAGGGGGGCGAGCTGACCCTCGGCGACATCGCCACCATCAAGCAGGTGGGCGAGCGGAAAGAGGAGAAAACTCGTTTCAATGGCGATCCGGCGGTGGTACTGGAGGTCAGCAAGACCCTCAGGGGCGATTCCCTGCGGGTGATGGAGGCCCTCAAGGGGGTAATCGCGGAGGAAGATGAGCGTTTCGGCGACGGCGTTCGACTGACCCTGACACAAGACATGACGAGCATCGTTCGGGACCGGCTGCAGATGCTGGTAGAGAACGGCTTAATGGGGCTGGTACTGGTCATGGCGGTGATGAGCCTGTTCTTCCGACCCCGACTGGCAATTTGGGCGGTGCTGGGATTGCCGGCCGCGTTCATGGGCGCCTTCTTCGTCATGGGGGTCACAGGCCTCTCCCTGAACATGATTACCCTTGTGGCGCTGCTCATGGCCATCGGCATCGTCATGGATGACGCGGTGGTCATTGTCGACAACATCGCGGTCCATGCCGGCGAGCAGCTCACGGCCTTGGCGGCGGTCACCGAGGGCACCCGTCAGGTGCTGCCAGGAGTTCTCTCTTCGTTCCTTACAACCGTCGTGGTCTTTGGCCCGCTCGCTTTCCTTGCCGGAGAGCTCGGCGCGGTTCTCGAGGTACTGCCGATCGTGCTGATTGCCGCCCTGGCCGCCAGCCTGATCGAGGCCTTCTGGATCCTCCCTCACCACCTAAAGGAGAGCGTTCCCAAGCTGCGTGCGGGCCACAATTCCCGTTTCCGGCAGGCATTCGATCGAGGTTTCAACGCCTTCCGGGAGGCCGTGGGCCGCACTGCGGACGTCGCCATCCGCTGGCGTCACGCGGTGCTCGGGCTCCTCGCCACGGTTCTTCTCGGTTCGCTGGGCTTTCTGGCCGGCGGTCATATCGGTAGCGAGGCCATGCCTGACATCGAGGGTGACGTGCTCGAGGCCCGCATCCTCATGCCTCAGGGCACGCCCCTGTCCCGCACGGAAGCGGTGGCGGGCCGGGTCGAAGGAGCCATGCACCGACTCGACGAGCGCTTGACCCCGGAACAGCCAGGGCAAAGCCCGCTGGTGGAGTCCATTCAGACGCGGTTCAACTACAACCCCAGCGCAGGGGAAGCGGGTCCCCACGTGGCCACCGTCATTGTCGACCTGCTTACCGCGGAACGACGCACGGTCGACCTGGATCGGCTGACCGCGCTCTGGCGGGAGGAAATCGGTGCCGTAGCCGGCATTCACAGCCTGATCATTCAGGAGCCGGGGTTCGGGCCGGCCGGCATACCCATCGAGATGCGTCTCAAGGGGGACGATCTGAATGTACTCAAGACGGCCGCGCTGGATGCCGCGGAGCACCTGAGGAGCTACGACGCGAGCAACAACGTCATGGACGACCTGCGCCCGGGCAAGCCGCAGCGCACGCTCTCTCTGGCACCTGGCGCCCACGTCCTGGGCCTGACCGCCGAGGAGGTCGCCAGCCAGCTGCGCGCGGCGTGGCTGGGCCAGATCGCGGATAACCAGCGCGTAGGCCAGCGGGACGTTGATATTGTGGTTAGCGAGCCGGACAGTGACGGCGACAGCCTCGATGACCTCGCTGATCAAACCATCTCCCTGCCCAGCGGCGAGCAGGTGCCCCTGCGGGAAGTGGCAGATATTCGGAAGCAGCGCCAGTGGGCCAAAATCACCCGAATCGACGGCCGGCGCACGGTGACGGTGGAGGCCAACGTAGACGCCCGCCAGAGCAGCGGTCAGGAGATCGTCACCGACCTGCGCGACAGCGGCTGGCTGGCCAACTTCCGCGAGCGCCATCCGGGGATCGACGTGGTCTTCGATGGCCAGGTGTCCCGCTCCGCCGAGACTGGAGGCTCCATCGCCCGGGCCCTGCTGATCGGACTGGTCGGAGTCTTCATCATCCTGTCGTTTCAGTTCCGCAGCTATGTCGAGCCCTTGATCGTGATGCTATCGATACCACTGGCCTTCGTGGGGGCGATCTGGGGGCATGTCCTGATGGGCTACTACCTGTCCATGCCGTCACTGATCGGGGCGGCCGGCCTGGCAGGTATTGTGGTCAACGACGCTATCCTCATGATCCAGTTCATCAAGAGCCATCGCCTACAAGGTCGGCCGGCAGCCGAGGCCGCAGGCCAGGCAAGCCGAGACCGCCTTCGAGCGATTCTGATTACGTCTTCTACCACAATCGCCGGCCTGTTCCCCTTGCTGCTCGAGACCAGCACCCAGGCCGACGCCATCAAACCCCTGGTCGTGTCCGTCGTCTTCGGCCTGCTGACAACGACGATTCTCGTTCTGGTGGTAATCCCGGCACTCTACGTGCTCTTTGACGATTGGGGGTGGGCCGCCCAGCCTGCCCACGAGGCGGGAGGGGGTTGAGGTTATGGGCCCTGGGAAAGGCAAAGCCGCCGGTCTGCGTTATCCGCGACACAAGCCCATCCAGTGGGGTCCATTTCGCGGCCTCAATCCGGTGGTCACCACAGCCTCCTCTGTATTAATCGGAGTCTGGCTGGCCTTGGGCGCCTTCTGGACCGAAACCGCCGATCGTGTGCTCGCCGCAGCCCATGCCACTGTGGGACCCACCCTGGAGTGGTACTACGTGGTGCTCGTCACCTTCCTCCTGGCGGTGATCGTCTGGCTGGGCATGGGCCGCTACCAGGACGTACGCCTGGGACAAGAGGATGAACGACCCGAGTTCGGCTTCCCTTCCTGGATCGCCATGCTGTTCGCCGCCGGCACCGGGGTGGGCCTGATCTTCTGGAGCATCGCCGAGCCCGTGGCGCACTTTCAGGGCAACCCCTTCAACTTGGCCTCGGGTACCCCGGAGGCGGCGGCCACGGCGATGCGACTGACCTTCTTCCACTGGGGGCTGCACGGCTGGGCCGTGTTCGCGGCGGTGGCACTGGCGCTTGCGTACTTTCGCTACCGCAAGGGGCTGCCCCTGACAATCCGCTCCACCCTTTACCCCCTCATCGGGCGCCGGATTTACGGCTGGCCGGGGGACCTGGCCGACACCTTGGCCGTGTTCGGAACGGTTTTCGGTGTCGCCACCACGCTTGGACTGGGGGCGGCACAGATGAACACGGGCCTCGATCGGCTGACCGGTTTCGGGGTGTCTCTGGACCATCAGCTAGTGATCATTGCGGTCGTGACCGGCCTTGCCACCCTATCGGTGGTTAGCGGCGTCCGCCGCGGCGTTCGCCTGCTGAGCATCGGCAACCTCTGGCTCAGCCTCGCCCTGCTTGGCTTCTTTCTGGTCTATGGGCCCACCACCTACCTCTTCCGATTCCTTGCCCAGAACACCGGCTCCTATCTCCAGCATCTGGTGGAAATGAGCTTCTGGACCAATGCCACGGGCGATTCCGGCTGGCAGCAGGAATGGACAGTCTTCTACTGGGGCTGGTGGCTCGCCTGGTCGCCGTTTGTAGGGATGTTCATCGCCCGCATTTCTCGGGGACGAACTCTACGCGAATTCGTGTTCGGCGTGCTCCTAGTGCCAACACTGTTCAGCTTCGTCTGGATCGGCCTGTTCGGCGGTACTGCCCTCCATAGCGAGCTGTACGGGCCCGGCGGTATCACCGCTGCCGTCAACGTCGACGTAACCCTCGCCCTTTACCAGACCATCGACGGAATGCGTGGGGCCAGCCTGACTAACGTCGCCGCCGCCATCGCTACCCTGTTGATCGCCACCTACTTCATCACCTCCGCGGACTCCGGGACGCTTGTGATCAATACCATCTTGGCCGAGGGCGATTCTGACCCGCCCACAGCGCCACGGGTTATTTGGGGGCTCGGAGTGGGCGTGCTGACGGGCGTACTGCTTACTGGGGGCGGAGTGCCCACTCTGCAGTCCGCGGTCGTCATGGCCGGTCTGCCATTCTCGGTGGTGGTCTTGGTGATGGTGCTGGGGCTGATTGCCGCGCTGCAGACAGAAGAATCCGGGCCGCGGCCGGCCCGCAAGGCCCGACTTTCCCGCGAACCCTGGACTGGTCGGGATCGGCTGGATTGAACAGCGGCGATGGACATGACCCGCCGGTCAACGACACGGCGTGAAACCCCCGGTCAGGATACGCACGGCACGTACATAGGGCAGCTGTGACGCCGCATGTTCGACTCGCTGCTCCAACTCCTCGTCGAGTGATGGAGCGGCGTGGCCGTCGAGCTCCAAGTCGACATGCAGGCCATCGTCGCGGTAATGAAGGGTGGTCCGGGCTACGGCGCGTGTCTCCGGAATCTCCGACCAAGCCTCGCGCAACTTCGCCAGCGCCCGCCCTCGCAGCGGCGCACGTGTTGACGCTGGCACAGACTCAGTGTCCACGTGAACCAGCGCTTCGCCCGGGCGGTCGAGCTGATCCAACAGTTCAGTCTTGGTCGCCTCGCCGATGCGGTGACCTTCGGAAACACTAATCCACGGATCCACGACAATGTGCACTTCAATTAACACCTTGCCGGCCATGACTCGGGTCCTCAGCCCGTGATGCTCCTCCACGCCCTCGACGGAGTCGACGGTTCGCGCCAACTCGCGCAGGGTCGTATAGTCCAGCCCGGTGTCCACCAGCTCGCTCAGCGCATTCCACAGGAAGTGACCGCCCATGGCGCCCAGCATGACGGCGACCACCAGCGCCGCTGCCGCGTCGAGCCATGGCGCGCCGGCGAAGGCACCGCCGAGGCCGATTAGCACCACGAGCGACGAGAGGGCGTCCGAGCGATGGTGTCAGGCGTTTGCCTCGATCAGCCGGGATTCCGCATGGCGTCCCACCTGGCGCGTGTACCAGAACAGCCCTTCCTTCGCTGCGAGGGACACAAGGGTCACCGGGATTGCGAGCCCGGCCGAAATGGCGGGTCTGTCCCCGGAGATCATCAGCGCGCGTATCGCGTCGAAGGTAAACCCTCCGGCGGCCGACAGCAGCAGCATGCCGACAGCGGCGGTGACGAGTGTCTCGAACCGTTCGTGCCCGAAGGGGTGGTTGTGATCCGGTGCTTTCCCACCGATGACCATTCCAACGAGCACCAGGGCGTCGCTGACCAGATCTGACAGTGAATGGACGCCGTCCACTATCAGGGCCTGGGAATGAGCCGCGAAGCCAAACACCACCTTGGCGACGCCGAGCACCAGATTTACGGCAGCACCAACCAGCGTGACGCGATGTTTAGCGTCAGCGTCCGGTAACGTTTCCGGGATGGCGTCTTCATTCATGACAAGCGTTGCCTCGGGAGAAATGCCCCGGGGCGGGCATGGCCCGTCCCGGGGCGGCGGGGATGTTCAGTCGGCGTCGTTCTCTCGTCGACGGCGAACGATGTCACCGACCAGAAGGGCAGCCGGATAGAGCACCTCTTCTTCGGTGGCGGCATGGACGCCCAGGTCGGCGCAGAAGTCGACGATGTCGTTGCGACCGGCTGACTCGGCGGCGCGGGACAGCGACGCGGCCGCCTCCCTGATGGCCTCGTGTTCTTTGAGCATCACCGGGAGCTCGGCACCGAGCGCGTCCGTCATCTCCAGGACACGGTCCATTTCCGGGTCATACTCGCCCCGCGAGAGCGACCCGAGAAGCCCGAGCGGCGGCATCGCGATCTCCTCCTCGCGGACGAAATGCGGGTGCATGACGTCTATGAGCCTGCGCGTCGCGTCGGCGATCTCCCCGCCAGCGTCCAGGGCGGCATCCAGACGCCGATGCAGCTTCTGGTGCTCAGTGGTCAGGGGCTGTGGAATCTGCGGTTTCATGTCCTTCACCTCCGTATTGCCGAACGCGCGGCCGTCGCTCCGTGCACGGCGTCGGCCGTACACTTCGAATATGGCGCCATGTTGCGGCATGGCAGGGCGCGGACTCTGCAACTTAAGTTGCACGGGGGATACGATGAATCAGCTGGTCAATGCGCTCGGGGAGGTTCCGTATTTTCAGGATCTCCCGGCTGCGGCGATCGAAGGCATCGCGCACCGGGCTCGGCTCAGGCAAGTCACCGCGGGCGAGCCCATCGTCATCCAGGGGCAGGAATGCGCCGGGCTCGGGGTGGTCGTCGCCGGGCAGGTCCGCGTGTCACGAAGCTCGCCGGAAGGACGGGAACAGGTGCTGCGGATACTTGGGCCCGGCCGGACCTTCAACGACGCGGCTGCCATCGACGGAAACCCGAACCCCGGTACCGTCACGGCCGCCGAGGACAGCGTCGTTGGCCTCATCCCGCGTCAGACAGTGCTGCGAGTTATTGACGAATATCCGGCCGTCGCCGCGGCGATGCTTCACCTGCTGGCCTACCGACTACGCTCGTTGGTGGACCTCACCGAGGACTCTGCGCTGCATTCGGTGGTGGCACGGGTCGCGCGGCTGTTGCTGCGCTGCTCCGAGGGCGATCAGCCGCTGGTGGAGGGGGTGCCGGACGCCTGCGTCAGGATCACGCAACAGGACATCGCTGCGTTGACGGGCTCGGTACGCGAGGTGGTCCAGCGGGCGTTGAAGCTGCTGGAACAGGAGGGGGCAATCCGCATGGCGCGGGCCCGGATACATGTCCTGGATCCCCGCATACTCCGGGACTATGCCGAGGAGCAACGGTAAACCAATGACCGGCATAGGACTCAGGGGGTTGCCCTGTGGGCGCGGAGACTTCCTGACGAGGCCTTGGCAATCCTGGTCGGACTGGTGGATTACCCATTCAGGCGGGCGCTGCGCCGCCCAGCGTCTCGGTAGACCCGCATGAGCCGGTCGCGGATGGCCCGCGCCGAGGGCCTGAACTCCTGCCAGAGGGGCCAGTGCTACTTGCCCGGGCTCGACGAACCGGATGGCCCCGGCAAAAGGGCGTGCAACCGAATTGACATAGTGTTGATTCGACACTAAGTTGGAGGCTCCTGTACGTGGAGGGACACGACGGTGCGCG
>NZ_WNXE01000970.1:0-625 GCF_010993615.1 Arhodomonas sp. KWT
CCGGCTGGGAGGTGCGTCGCAGACTGACTGCCTCGTGGGATACGCACGCGCCTGCGCCGACGGGCTCAGGCCGGTGCCACGACGACCCGGTCGCGCCCCGTTGCCTTCGCCTCATAGAGGGCGGCATCGGCGCGCTCGGTCAGCATTGCCAGGGTCCAGCCGAAACGCATCTCCGCCACCCCGAGACTCACCGAGACGGGGCCGACCCCGGGGAACGGGGCGTCGGCGACGGCACGGCGGATCCGCTCGGCAAGCACCGTCGCACCGCGAAGATCCGTGTGTGCGGCCAGCACCAGGAACTCCTCGCCGCCCCAGCGCCCGAACTGGTCCGCCTCGCGGAGGATCGCGGCGACCCTGTGGGTGAGCTCGATCAGGGTACGGTCGCCGACCGGATGACCGAAGCGATCATTCACGGACTTGAACCAGTCGATATCGAAAAGCACCACGGAGAACGGTGTCGAGTAACGCGTGAACGCCGACTCCGCGGCCTGCAGCAGCGTGTAGAGCCTGCCGCGGTTGGTGACACCGGTAAGCCGGTCGTGGGTGGCCAGGTGCTCGAGCTCCGTGAGCAGGCGCTTGTGCTCGCTGATGTCGTGGAACACGCAGACGTAATGCTCGACCCGCC
>NZ_WNXE01000971.1:0-625 GCF_010993615.1 Arhodomonas sp. KWT
GTGAGCTCGCCGGTGAAGGCGAGGAAGCCGGTGACCCGGCCGCCGCGTTCCACCGCGTGGCGGCCGAGCCGGGCCAGCCGCCCCTCACGGGGCGGAGGCGGCGGTTCGCTGTCCTCCCCGGTGACCAGTTCCAGCAGCGCGCGGTGATCCGCGCTGGCGCCGGTAACGCGGGTATCGCCGCCCAGCGAGCGCCGCAGGCGCTCCAGGCAGACCGCGCCGGCGGTGTCCAGGGTGCCGAGGCCCGAGAGCTCCAGTGTCCAGCCGCTGTCGCCGGCGCGCGGGCGTTCCAGGTCACGGGCGATCGGCGCGATGGTGTCGATGCGCCAGTCGCCGGTGGCTGCCGCACGCCGCGAGGCGGTGTCGGTCTCCAGTGCCGGGGGGTACGCGGTGTCCGGGTCGATGACGCTCTCCTGTCGCCGGGCTGCGGCCGGGCATGCGATCCGCTAACGGTGCCGGCATGCGAGGGGGCTGTCCAGTGGCGTGGCCGTGACGGGCCCGCGGATCAGGCGAGGGCCAGCGCGCCGGCGGTGGCGAGGCCGAGCACCAGTGCCGCGCCCATGGCGGCGCCGACACGCCAGCCGACCGCGCGGGTGCCGATGCTTGCCGCCATACCCGCCTTGACCGC
>NZ_WNXE01000972.1:0-623 GCF_010993615.1 Arhodomonas sp. KWT
GCGCGGACCGCCGGCACTTTCAACCAGAGCTCAGCACCCCTGTGAGCGGCCCGACACGCCGGAGGCTGTTACACTGGGCCGTCACAGTCACCCACCGGGATGGCAGCAATGAGTGAACTCAAGGGAATCCCCGTCGTCGTCAGCGGCAGCAAGGTGGACAAGCCCCACGGCTTCCGCGCCGTGAAGAACGGCATCAAGGCACGCCGGGACAACGCCCCCGTCGCCCGCGGCGACAAGCCCGACTGGCTGCGCGTGAAGATCCCCACGGGCAAGGGCTACAGCCGGGTCAAGCAGACCGTGCGCGAGCACCGCCTGTCCACGGTGTGCGAGGAGTCCATGTGCCCCAACATCGCCGAGTGCTGGGGCCACGGCACCGCCACCATCATGCTCATGGGCGACACCTGCACCCGTGCCTGCCGCTTCTGTGCGGTGGACACCGGCAACCCCCACGGCTGGCTTGACCACGAGGAGCCCGTTCAGACCGCCGAGACCGTCGAGCTCATGGGCCTGAAGTACGTGGTGCTGACCTCCGTGGACCGTGACGACCTCGACGACGCCGGCGCCGGCCACTACGCGGCGTGCATCCGCGCCATCAAGGAGCGCACGCCGGAAACGGCCGTCGA
>NZ_WNXE01000973.1:0-622 GCF_010993615.1 Arhodomonas sp. KWT
GTGCCGAACAGCGAGATGGGACCGGTGCCGAGCCCCTGCATGGCGAAGGCGAAGTCGGCGAGCCCGTCGTGCCGCGCGAGGGTCTCGCGGGTCAGGCACAGGGTGCGCACGTCCAGGCGGTCGCCGGCGTCCAGGGCCACGCAGGGGGCGAGCCAGCCGCCGGCGCCGAGACGGCGGACGAGCTCGCGGCAGGTGGCGTCCACGTCCGACTCGTCCAGGCCGGTCACGGCCTCCCGCGCCCAGGCGTCCAGGTCCGCGGCGTGCTCGCGGTGCCGGGCCTCGAAGAAGGGCCAGTCGAGGAAGCTGCGGTCGCTCATGTCAGTCGCCCTCGAACACCGCCTGCTCACGGGCGACGAAGGCCCGGTAGGCGCGGCGGAAGTCCTCGGTCTGCATGCACACCGCCTGGGCCTGGGCCTCCGACTCGATGGCCTGGTCCAGTCCCATGTTCCACTCCTGGTTGAGCATGGTCTTGGTGATGCCGTGGGCAAAGTTCGGTCCGGCGACGAGCTGTTGCGCCATGGCGAGGGCGTCGTCGCCGAGTGTCTCGGGCTCGCAGAGGCGGTTGTAGAAGCCCCAGCGCTCGCCCTCCTCGGCGCGCATGCTGCGCCCGGTGAACAGCAGC
>NZ_WNXE01000974.1:0-621 GCF_010993615.1 Arhodomonas sp. KWT
GTCTGCGGGGCATGCACGGTGCGCGTGGACGGCGTGGCCAGCCGGGCGTGCCTGATGCTCGCCGTGCAGGCGGACGGCCGGCGGGTGGACACCGTGGAGGGGCTTGCCGGCGACGACGGCCCGCTGTCCGACCTGCAGGCCGCCTTCCGGCGTCATCACGCGCTGCAGTGTGGGTTCTGCACCGCGGGCATTCTCAACTCGTGCGCCGATTTCCTCGGCCGCGAGCGCGATCCGAGCGAGGCGCAGGTGCGCGACATGCTCTCCGGGCACCTGTGCCGGTGCACCGGGTACACGGGCATCGTGCGCGCCGTCCTCGAAGTCGCCGCACAGCGGCGCGAACAACGGCAGGAGGAGCGAGACGATGTTTGACCTGGGACGCAGCCTGCTCGCGACGGTGGAGCGCCGTCCCGACGCGGTGGCGGTCAGCGATGGACCCCGGCGCCTGACGTACGCGCAGTGGTTCGGGTATATCCAGGCCGTGGCCCACGGGCTCGACGGGCTCGGCGTCGGCAAGGGCGACCGGCTGCTGGTGGTGATGCAGAACCGCTGGGAGATGGCGACCCTGCACTGGGCCTGCCAGTGCGCCGGGGTGATCGTCACGCCGCTCAACTGGCGCAGCAC
>NZ_WNXE01000975.1:0-621 GCF_010993615.1 Arhodomonas sp. KWT
GGCCGCAGGCGCGGGCGGATACGTTCCAGCCGCCGCCGGCGGACGCCGCGCTGCGCACGACGAAGCTGCGCTGACGGACGCCGGCGCCTACATCCAGTCGATGAGCATGATCCCGGCGCTCGCCCGGGTGGTGATGTTGTCGTAGTTGATCAGCCCGTCACCGTAGCCGTGAAAGAGCTGTATGTAGCCCTTCATGCCCCCCCAGAACGGAAACGTATAGTCAAGCTGCAATGCACCGCGCACCGGCTCCCCGCCTATACCGAGGTTGCTGCGGAGCATCACGGAATAGGTCTGATCGCCATCCTTGAGGTGCGCCCAGACCTGGGCGCGGCCGTAATAGTCGCTGATATTGGGGTTGTCGTCGTCGCCCTCGGATTCCGGCAGGCGCCACCATCCACGTGCGCGCAGCGCCCACTTGCCCTCGTCGAAGAGAACACCGGCGGTCATGCGGTTCCAGCTTCGCGACTGCGGGTCCGAACGGCCGTTGGACATGTGGTTCACCCCCACGGTGAACAAACGCCCGTGGAGGCCGAAGAGGTTATATTTCGTGCGGTACGAGTAGATCAGCTCCGGCTCGTAGTTGGTCTCGCGGAACGGCGCGGATTCCTCGCTGTTGTAGGC
>NZ_WNXE01000976.1:0-618 GCF_010993615.1 Arhodomonas sp. KWT
CCGTGTCGGGCGGTCGAAGGTGATACGCCCGTCCTGGACCAGGTTGATCCGGTCGCAGACGTCGAAGACCTGGGCGTAGTTGTGGGCGACGATGATCACCGATACGTCGGAGTGCTCCTTGAGCCGCCGGATCACGTCGAGGATCAGTGCACTCTCGCGCACGCCCATCGCCGCAGTGGGCTCGTCGAGCAGCAGGATGCGGGCGTCGGAATAGACCGCACGCGCCACCGCCACAGCCTGACGCTGCCCGCCCGAGAGCTTCGAGATCTCGACGTCCACGGACGGCACGTTCACCCCCATGCGCTCCAGGTGCGACGCCGCGGCACGGCGCATGGCCCGGTCGTCGAGGATCCGCAGCGCACCGCCCCGGGTGATCTCGCGCTGCAGGAACATGTTGCGGAAGACGCTGAGCTCGTCGACCAGCGCCAGGTCCTGGTAGACCGGCTCGATCCCCAGGGAGCGGGCGTGCATCACTGACTGCAGGGTCACGGGCTCCCCGTCGATGTGGAGCGTCCCGCTGGTGGGCTGGTGAAAACCGGTGAGGATCTTCATCAGCGTCGATTTGCCGGCACCGTTGTCGCCCAGCAGCGCCAGCACCTCGCCCCGTCCCAGCCGGAG
>NZ_WNXE01000977.1:0-617 GCF_010993615.1 Arhodomonas sp. KWT
TACGCGGCGAAGGTCTCGCGCCACTGCGCCTCGGCGCGCTCGCCCTCACTCCGGGCGTCCCAGCCGGCGTAGACGGTGTCCGGCACCTCGAACGGGCCGTACTCCCAGCCGAGGAACTCGCGGGTCGCCTGGATCTCGTCGTCGCCGAGCGGTGCGCCGTGCACCCCGTGGGTGCCGCAGACGTTGGGCGCACCGAAGCCGATGACCGTCTTGGCGCAGATCAGCGAGGGCCGGTCGGTGACCGAGCGCGCCTCCTCGAAGGCCCGCCGCACGGCCTCGGCGTCGTGGCCGTCGACATCGCGCACGACGTGCCAGCCGTAGGCCTCGAAACGCGTGGGGGTGTCGTCGGTGAACCAGCCCTCGACCTTGCCGTCGATGGAGATGCCGTTGTCGTCGTACACCCCGATGAGCTTGCCGAGCCCGAGGGTGCCCGCGAGCGAGCAGGACTCGTGGGAGACGCCCTCCATCAGGCAGCCGTCACCGAGGAACACGTAGGTGTGGTGGTCGACGATGGTATGGCCCGGGCGATTGAACTGCGCCGCCAGGACCTTCTCCGCCAGCGCCATGCCCACCGCGTTGGCGAGCCCCTGTCCCAGCGGACCGGTGGTGGTCTCGAC
>NZ_WNXE01000978.1:0-615 GCF_010993615.1 Arhodomonas sp. KWT
TGAGCCCTATCCTTATCTCATCCTCGATGCGCGCTACGAGAAGGTGCGCGAGGGTGGGGTGATTACCGCGCAAGCGGTGCTGATCGCCATCGGCATCAACTGGGAGGGGCGCCGCCAGATCCTCGGCGTTGAGCTCGCCAACCGCGAGAGCGCCACCAGTTGGCGCGAGTTCCTCCAGGGGCTTCGCGAGCGCGGGCTGCATGGCGTGGAGCTGGTGGTCAGCGACGAGCACGCGGGGTTGCGCCGCGCGGTCATGGAGATCTTCGCCGAGGCGGTCTGGCAGCGCTGCTACGTGCACTTCCTGCGCAACGCCCTCGATCACCTGCCCCGCAAGGCCGACGACGACTGCCTCCAGGAGCTGCGCTGGCTCTATGAGCGTCGCGACGCCAGCGAGGCCCAGCGTGATCTGGCCGCCTGGCTCGAGCGCTGGCAGCCCAAATACCCCAAGCTCTGCGACTGGGTGGAGGGCAACATCGGCGAGACGCTGACCTTCTACCGCCTGCCGCGCGCCCACCACAAGCATCTCAAGAGCACCAACATGCTCGAGCGGCTCAACGAGGAGATCCGGCGACGCACGCGCGTGGTGCGCATCTTCCCCAACGCCGCCAGTTGCCT
>NZ_WNXE01000979.1:0-615 GCF_010993615.1 Arhodomonas sp. KWT
GTCGGGGGTGAGCCCGCGCACGACCATGACGTTGCCCGCCCCCGAGGGGGTGCCTTCCGGGTTCCACTGGAAGCAGACCTGGACCTCCGCGGAGTTGCCGTTGGTGTCCTCGTAGAGGTAACGGTCCTCGAAGCCCTCGCCCCGGCCGGGGGGCATCCCGATACCGGCGCGCAGCATCAGATCACGCAGATTCTGCTCGGCGAGACCGGCGCCGCCGGTGTTGTCGCTGCCCGCGCCGCTGCCGTAGCCGGCGCCGTTGCACACGCGCAGCCCGGTATTGTCGAAGTTGGCCGGGATGCCCGCGGCACCGCTGCCGCCGGACCAGGCGCTCTGGCGCTCGCAGACGTCGCCGTCGCTGCCGGTGAACGTGGTCTCGGCGCCGTTGACCATGTACGTGGGCGCCTGCTGGCAGTCCCCGAGGACCACGCCGGTGCGCTGGTAGTACTGGTCGTAGGCCTCCTTCCACTGATAGAGGAACTTGTTCGCGATCTTGGTGTACTCGGCGTTGCGCTGCACGTCCTCGGCGATGGCGATCGCCCCCAGGATCAGGCCGATGACCGCGAGCACGATCGCCATCTCCACGAGGGTGAAGCCGGCCGCCCGGGACGGGCGCTG
>NZ_WNXE01000097.1:0-10907 GCF_010993615.1 Arhodomonas sp. KWT
AGCCCGCCGCAGCGCCATCCGACCAGCCGGCCGTCCGAAGCCGTCTTGGGCACCATGGTGAAGGTCTGCCCCTGGTGCACCCCGCTGTCGATAGCGACCTCCATCGTGCCGCCACTGGTAACGGTCACGCTGTTGGTATCGAAATAGGTACCGCTCAACTGGTCGGCCGAGTTTGTGATTCCCGTGTCACTCGCAACGTTGGCGAAGGAACCCTTGTTGCTGTAGTACTCGGTTAACGACTTACGTAAGCCATCAGTGACGGTGAGCGTATCCGCCACCTGCGCCCGGCCTGTATAGTCGATGTAACCGCCAACCGCGATTGCGGCCAGGATGCCGATGATCGCTACCACGATCATGAGTTCGATGAGGGTGAACCCATCCTGTACTCGTCGCATAATTACCCCTGAGCGTTCTGATATCGCATTTTTCGTTATAGTCGTGGCCTCCGAATAAGCACGAATGGTGCCAGCCTCTGAAATGCCGGCGGATAGGGGCTCTAACTGGCTTATGGGCCATATTTCCAGCTGTGACGCTGGAAATTCTTGGCGCGCTGATTGCCCGTCTGCGTCAGGGGCAGGGGTAGAGAGGGCCGTTTTGCGTCAGCGTTTGCTAGTTAGATCGCCGAGCTTCGAATGCTGAGGCGTGATTTCACTATCAGCCACAGCCAGACATTCCAGAAAACCAGGCTCCCGCTGGTAGCGATGGCCGCGCCGATCACGCTGAACGAGGGGATCAACAGGAGATTGAGCACCACGTTAAGCCCGGCAGCTACCGTCAAGACCCGAGTTACTTCGCGCTCATGGCCGGCCATGTTGAGCAGCATGCTAGTGGCACCAAATCCGGCACTGGCCACTTGCCCCAGCGCAAGAATCAGCAATGGCAGCCAGGCAGAGAGGTATTCCGTACCGAAAAACGTGTGCAGCAACCAGTCACCGAACACGATAAACACGAGCGTCACGGCCAGCGCGAAGGCCAACGCTGCCTGAGCCAGACGATTCATGAGCTTCTGTAACTTCGCCTGCTCGCCCTCCGAGTGGAGCCGGGCAACAAATGGAGCCGCGGTCATGTTGAGTGCAAACAATGCGAGCGGAACGATCAAAGCGCCTTGTGCCGCGACACGGTAGACCCCGACATCCACCGTGGCCGCAAGCATCCCCAGCATGAGCACATCGGCATGTCGCATGAACTGCTCGGTACCCTGAGTAAAGGCCATCGGCCAGGACGATTTGAACCACTCTCGCTGGCGATAGACCGGTTTGGCCTGTCGCAATGGCGGCGGACGATACCGCCTCAACAACATGGCTCCGACGAGGAACGCCACCAGGGACGCGCCGCACATGAGCGCCATCGCCCCAGCGGGTGAAAGTCCCACATCCGGCAGTATCACCACCACCAACAACAACCCCGCCATAAGCGCGGGGCGCAGAACCTGCTCCGGAAATACGCCCGCTACCACGTGGCGCAAACCTCGCAGGCTGGCTGACCGAATGGCACCGAGCGCCATTACCGGTATCAGCGCGAGCCCCCATGGCAATGTTTCTCGCAGTGACTCCCCCCGGGCCCAGCCCGCCCAAAGCCCGAACAGCCCGATGCATGCGACAAGCAGGGACAGCACCAGCACCGCGCCACTGGACCAGCGCCAGATCCCCTGTACCGCCCCCCAGTCACCGTCCCGCTGGCCCCGAGCCGTCTCGCGCACCACCAATGGAGGAAGACCCAACCGCACCGGCACGGAGACAACAGCGGTCAACGCGAAGACAAACGCATAAACCCCATAGCCCGCCGGCCCCAACAAGCGGGCGAGCAACACGACAACCACGAGGCCCAGCAGCACCTCCGCCATTCGTGCCAGCAGCCCCCCGGCACCGCCTCGAAGCAGTTGCGCTGCCAGGCCCTCGCCCCGCCACGGACTCGACCGTTTTGCCTCGCCATGTTCCTTGTTGCCCGACACGCTGTCCTCGCTTCCATCTCACCGGCCCGGCCCTCGGCGGCCGGGACCCGTTCGCCATGGTACGCTAACGCCTGGAACGGGGGCCCTTTGCCAAGGGGCGGAGAGCAGGGATTGATGTCAGTCACGCCGGCGGAAAAACCGCGCCTTGTCGCCATCCTCGGCACACGCGCCCAGGTCATCAAGATGGCGCCCCTCCTTGCCGAGCTCGAACGCCGCCACCTTGCCTACCGACTGCTGATGACCGGGCAGCATCAGGCGACCATCGACGATCTCTTGGACGAATTCGGCATAATCACTCCCCGGGAACGGCTGTACGAGGGCCCGGAGGTCAAGGGAATGGTCCAGGCCGGCTTCTGGATGCTGCGCACCGCCTGGCGACTCTGGCGCGGGCGGGCCGATTGGGCACCCAGGCCAAGAAGACACACCATCGTGCTGGCGCACGGCGACACTTTCACCACGCTGTTGGCTGCCTTCGTCGGTCGTTTTTCCGGGACCACCGTCGCCCATGTCGAGGCCGGCCTGCGTTCGTTCGACTGGCAACACCCGTTCCCCGAAGAGATCACGCGCATCCTCGTCTCCCGCGTCGCCAGGATCGCCTACTGTCCGGGCAGCTGGGCCTGCGGCAACGTCGACAGCCGACGGACGGCCATCGTGGACACCCAGGCCAACACCATCCTCGATGCGCTGCGAACCGCGCTGGACAAGTCGGCTGCGTCCGGGAATGTCGATAATGCCCCCTACGCCGTGGTGTCCGTTCACCGATTCGAGAACCTCTACTCCCGAGAACGCATGGAAGTCATTCGTGACACCATCCGCCGGCTGGCCGAGCGGCTGCGGGTGATCCTCGTCCTGCACCCCACCACCGAAAAGCGTTTCACCGAGCTTGGCTGGCTCGAGTCGCTTGAGCAGAACCCGAATATCGAACTGCGGCCACGGATGACCTATGTCCCGTTCATGCAACTGGTCGCCCGTTCTCGGCTGGTGATCAGCGACGGCGGCAGCAACCAGGAAGAGCTGTCCTACCTGGGTGTCCCCACGCTTCTCATGCGCATGGCGACCGAACGCCAGGAGGGGCTCAACTCAAACGTCGTATTGACCAAGTTCGAGAAGGAAACGATCACCAGCGTCGTCGATCGGACTTGTACCGTGACAGTTAAGCCGCCAAGGGAGCTACCGAAACAACACCCGGTCTCAGTCATCGTCGACGATCTCGCTTCAAGGCTGAGCCCTTCGCATTAATTGACCGCCACGGCACGCCCGGGCATGCGGTGGACAAAGGCATGTTCAAACTCCGTAACCCCCGACCTGTGCAGTGAGTTCAGTTATGATTGAAAGCGCGGATCACGACGCCCTTTATGCCAAGACCGTCACTGTCTAACGACACCGGTCGGCCCAACGCTCAAATCAGGAAGGATTGCATGGATCGAGTACTCGTCACCGGAGGCGGAGGATATATAGGCTGCGTGCTCGTCCCTGAGTTGCTTGATCGCGGCTACGACGTTCGGGTACTTGATCGTTTCTTCTTCGGACGGGAACTGCTACCGACTCACCCAAGGCTGAAACTGATCAGAGAAGACAGCCGCCGATTGCGACCGGAGCATCTTGCGGGAGTCGATCATGTAATCGACCTCGTCGCCCTCTCCAACGATCCCAGCGGGGAACTCTTCGAGAACGCGACGTGGCAGATCAATCATACGTCGAGAGTCCATACGGCACATCTGGCAAAACAGCTGGGGGTCAAGCGGTACATCCTGCCAAGCTCTTGCAGTGTCTACGGGTTTCAGGATGAAACCGTCCATGAGAACAGCCCCGTCAATCCGCTCACGACCTATGCCCGCGCCAACCGAAAGGCCGAAGAAGGCATCCTTCCACTGGCTGACGAGCGTTTCTGTGCCATCGTTCTTCGCCAGGCCACGGTCTACGGCTATTCGCCCCGGATGCGGTTCGATCTCGCGATCAACGGCATGACTCATGGCGCGTGGGCTACCGGTAAGCTGCCACTGCTTCGTGACGGAAACCAGTGGCGTCCCATGGTTCATGTGCATGACACGGTCCGGGCCATGGTCTTCATGCTGGAAACGGAGCCTGGCGAAGTCAGCGGCGAGATCTTCAATGTCGGCTCCGATGCCAACAATTATCAGTTGCGCACACTGGCCGAGGCCGTGGCCGGAACGATTCCCACCTGCGTGGAGATCAATTGGTACGGAGATCCCGATCATCGGTCCTACAAGGTCAGTTTCAGAAAGCTTGAAGCGCTGGGCTTCAAGGCCCGCTACGAGGCCGAAGATGGCGTGCGCGAGATTCACGACGCTCTTGAGCAGGGACGTGTCGAGAAAACGGATAAGACCATCACACTGAAGTGGTACCAGAACCTGGTTGCTTGGCACCGAATCATCCGGGAGACCGACATGCACGGTGGGATCATCGACCTGGATCACTGATGATTGCCCTTCGACACACCATCGATAAGGGAGGCAATGATGCGTAAGGGCATTATCCTCGCTGGCGGCTCTGGTACGCGTCTTTTTCCCGTGACGGAAGCCGTTTCCAAGCAGCTTCTACCTGTCTATGACAAGCCGATGATCTACTACCCCCTGTCCGTACTCATGCTGACCGGAATACGGGAGGTACTGATCATCACCACGCCACGGGACAAGGCCGCCTTCCAGCAATTGCTGGGTGACGGAGGCCACTTAGGTATCCACTTGGAATATGCCACCCAGACGCAACCGAATGGCCTGGCGGAGGCCTTCATTATCGGCGAGCGTTTCATCAATGGTCAGCCCGTGTGCTTGGTCCTTGGCGACAACATCTTTTACGGTCCAGATTTCAGCCCCAAGTTGATCGAGGCCAACCAGAGAACCCATGGGGCTACCGTGTTCGGCTATCAGGTCAAGGACCCGGAGCGATTTGGAGTGGCTGAGTTCAACCGGCAGGGGCAAGTGCTGTCGATCGAGGAGAAGCCCCGCCAACCGAAGTCGCAATATGCGGTGACCGGTCTCTACTTCTATGACGGGGAGGTAGTGGACATCGCCAAACAAGTCAGTCCGAGCCGTCGTGGCGAGCTGGAAATTACGGATATCAACCGCGCCTATCTCGAAGCCGGATCGCTCCAGATCGAACGGTTGGGGCGTGGCTTCGCTTGGCTGGATACCGGCACGCATGAAACCCTGCTTGAGGCGGCACAGTTCGTTGAGACCGTCGAGCGCCGGCAGGGGTTCAAGATCGCCTGCCTGGAAGAAATCGCTTGGCGGAATGGCTGGTTGAACGCCCGGGACCTTACCACCAGAGCGGAGCAGATGCCCGGCAACGGGTACACCCGTTACCTCTTGAGTCTGGTCGAGGATGAAACAACCAACTCGATCGGCATCTGAACAAGACACTAAGACTCCCGCACATGAACCATGATAAGCAAAATCAGGACGAACGGATCTTCGTGACCCGTCCGCAACTTCCGCCCCTCAAGGAAGTCATCCCCTACCTAGAGGAGATGTGGGAAAACCGGCAGTTGAGCAACAACGGCCCCTTGCACCAGAGACTGGAGGCCGCACTGGAGGATTACCTGGGTGTCGAGCATCTGGCACTTGTCGCCAATGGCACGCTGGCACTCGTCACGGCACTGCAGGCCGCCAACCTCACTGGCGAAGTCATCACCACGCCCTACACGTTCGTTGCCACGGCAAACGCACTCTTATGGAACAACCTCACGCCGGTGTTTGTCGACGTGGAGCCGGATACTCTCAACTTGGACCCGGAACAGGTCGAAGCCGCCATAACGCCCCACACCAGCGCCATACTGCCCGTTCACGTCTACGGTAACGTTTGCGATGTTTCCCGACTCCAGTCCATCGCCGACGCGCACGACCTGATCGTCATCTACGACGCGGCCCACGGTTTTCGCGTCGAGGACGAGGGCGGGAGTATCCTGCGACACGGCGACTTCTCCATCCTCAGTTTCCACGCAACTAAGGTATTCAACACTTTCGAAGGCGGCGCTGTCGTATGTCCCGATGCCGTCACCAAGGAAAGGATCGGGCGGCTGAGGAACTTCGGCATCGTCGACGAGACCACAATCGAAGCCCCCGGCCTCAATGCCAAGATAAACGAGTTTCAGGCCGCGATCGGCCTGGCGCAGCTGAAGCATGTTGATGAGGCCATCGACAGTCGGGCCCGGCTGGACAACACCTACCGGAGGGCACTGGCCGAGGTGCAAGGCATCCACTGCCCGCCGCGCAGCCAGGCGACACGTTACAACCACGCCTACTTCCCGATCTTCGTGGAAGACGATTATCCGCTGAGCCGGGACGAACTCTACTTTCGGCTGCGCGAGAATGGCATCTACGGACGACGCTATTTCTACCCGCTTATCCCCGAGTTCCCCATGTACGGAAACCTGCCCGGGATAAAGGGCGGCAACTGGCCAATCGCCCAGCATGCCTCGGAACGCGTCATCTGCCTGCCGATGTACCCGGACCTGGGCGAGGACCAGGTCGAGCGGATCGTGACGATATGCGTCGAAGCGGAGGCGAATTCGTGACCACGGTTGCCATCATGCAGCCGTACTTGTTCCCGTACATCGGCTACTACCAGCTAGTAGCGGCCGCCGATATCTTCGTATTCCTGGACGACGTCAACTTCATCAAGCGTGGGTTCGTAAATCGAAACCAGGTGATCGACAGCAAGGGCAATGTCGTTCGTTTTACGTTGCCTGTCAGGAAGGCCTCCCAGAACCGGCACATCCGGGAGCACAGTTATGCCAACGACAACGGCAAAGCGCTAAGAACCATCGAGCACTGCTACAAGGATCAGCCGGGCTTCCATACGTGGCACTCGTTAGTCAGGGAGATTTTGGGCGAGAGCGCTGAATGCTCTGTCTCCAGTACCAACGAGACGAGCATCAAAAAGCCACTGATAAATTTGCCCATCAAGACCCAGTTTTTCCGCTCAAGTGAGCTCGACCCTCAGCCAACTCTTACCGGCGAGAATCGGATCCTGCATTTATGCGGCGAACTAGGAGCAGACCGCTACATCAACCTACCTGGCGGCAAATCACTCTACGACCCTGGCCGATTCGCATCACAAGGAGTCGAGCTGCTTTTCCTATGTCCTCCGGATACTCCTCCGGGAATCGCGACACAACCCTCGTTCCTGCATCACCTAATGACCTTGGACGAGATGGCAATCCATCGTCAGCTGAATGCAATCGAGTTCCAATAGTGCTCCGATCAAAACGGTCCACGAGATGAGTCGAGAGTCACGCACAAAGTCATTCGATAGAAACCCGGAGCTGGAGGCGCTGCTGGCAGAGGTCAACGGTCGGCTTGCTCCGGCCAACAATGAAGTCACCGCCGACTCCGGTGGCGAGCGCCTTCCCAAGATCTTCGTGCACGGCGCACTGAGGTCGGGAACAACCATGTTCATGCAGTGGCTGGCCCAGACCGGGCAGGCCGCCTACCCGACCAACCTGCTTTCGCGTTTCTATGGGGCCCCGCTGGTCGGAGCACGGATCCAGCAGTTGCTCACGGACCCGCGCTACAACTTCCGGGACGAGATCCTCGACTTCAACTCCGAGATCGACTTCCGCTCGGAAAACGGCAAAACCCGGGGAGCACTCTCGCCCAACGAATTCTGGTACTTCTGGCGGCGCTTCCTGCCTTTCGATGAGCTGGACTATCTACCCGAAGACGAGCTGGTGCGCCATGGACACCTGGATGGACTGCGCGATGAACTCAATGCACTGGCCAACGTCTTCGAGCGCCCTTTCGCCCTCAAGGCGATGATCATGAACCAGAACATCCCGGCCCTGAGTGCACGATTCGACAATGCGTTGTTCGTGCACATCCACCGGGATCCGGTGTTCAACATCCAGTCGGCACTGGAGGCCCGCAAGCGCCAGTATGGCGACATCCGCCAGTGGTACTCGTTCCGCATTCGCGAATACCCCGACCTCAAGGACCTCGACCCGCTGGAATCGGTCGCCGGCCAGATCGCGGCCATCAACCGCTCCATCGAGATCGGCATGCGGTCTGTGCCGGCCCATCGGCGACTCACCATCGCTTACGAGGACTTCTGCAAGGATCCACGCGGCCACCATGAAGGGATCACGGAGCGCTTGTCCGCCTTGGGGCTGTCAACAAACCTTCCCGACTACAACGGGCCCGACTCTTTTCAGATCACGAACCAATGGCGACTGGTCGAGTACTCCCGACAGGAGGTCGAAGCGGCCTGGTCGAAGATGCAAAAGTGGGCCTATCGCGCCATTCCGGGCTGAACAATCAACACGTTTCGACAAGGACTTCCCATGTTCATCTTCCTGATGTGCTCCGAACGCAGCGGCAGCAACCTGATCACCAAGATCATGGATGCACATCACAACGTCTGCGGGCCCAGCCCCAAGCACCTGTTCAATCCGGTAACGCGGAATGCTTTCCGTTACGAACCTCTGAGCGACAAGGGACACTGGGCCGAACTGCTGACGGATATCGAGCGACTGATCGGAGTCTCGTTTTCACAGTGGAGGACATCCTTCAGCCAGGATGACCTTCTCGATCTCGCGCCTCCCGGACAGCTCGCCGACCTCCTGAGGAACATCTTTCTCGAGGAAGCCCGGGCCCACGGCAAGCAGCACTGCTTCGTCAAGGAAAACCAGCTATACGAGTTCACTCCATTCCTCCTGACGCACTTCCCGGAAGCGCGGTTTCTTTATCTGGTCCGCGACCCTCGTGACATGGCGCTTTCCTGGTCGCGCAATCCCACTCATCCGGGCGGTGTCGCGCATGGGGCACAGCAGTGGAAACGGGACCAGCAGCAATTCATGAAAAACCATGCCGCTCTCCGTGACGGCGGAGTGTCACGGATGATCCGCTACGAAGAATTGGTCGCGGCGACGGAAGAGGTCACGCGGTCCCTCTGCGCTTTCTACGGCCTGCCTTTCGATCCCGGCATGCTGGGCTTTCACGAGAACGAACTGACCCGGAGGAACGCTCAGACACTCCCAGCCTGGGAAAACCTCGGCAAACCGGTCATGAGCAGCAATTTCGGCAAGTACCGCGATGCCCTGTCCGCGGAGGAAATCGCCCTCATCGAAAGCATCTGCCTTCCCGAAATGCATGCGCTGGGATACGAGCCTGACACTCCCGAGGAGACACTGGCCAAGATGTCATCCGATCGGATCAGGGAAGCCCTCGCCCGGGAAAACGAGGCAGCCCCCGCGGCACCGGAACCCGAGGTGCGAGCCAACATGGAGGCAAAGCGGGTTTTCTATCAGAAGCGGCTCGGCAGGTTGGCCACGTGACCGAGGGCGATCAGCAATGCTGAACGAGACCCCGACCGTCTCGGTCATCTGTCATGCCTTCAACCACGAGGCCTTCATCCGCCAGGCGCTCGAAGGCATTCTGATGCAGGAAACCGACTTTGCCGTGGAGGTCATCGTGCATGATGACGCCTCCACGGACCGAACGGCAGCGATCATCCGGGAAGTGGCGAAGGAACACGACGGCCAGGTGCTGCCGATATTGCAGGAAGAGAACCAGTTCTCCCGGGGCCGCCGCCCCAAGCGCTTCACCTACCCCAAGGCGCGAGGCGAATTCATCGCCCTGTGTGAAGGCGACGACTACTGGACCGATCCACGCAAACTACAGAAACAGGTCGATGCCCTGCGACGTCACCCGGAGATCGACCTTTGCGTGCACCCGGCCATGCGGCTTTCCATGCGCACGGGAAAGCAGAAGAAGGGCTTCGACCACGGCCCGGTCGAGACCATTGTCCCGGTAGAAAAGGTTATCGCGAGGCACAATCAGTTCGCCCCAACCGCTTCGGTACTCATGCGCCGAGAAGCCGCCCAGGCAATGCCGAGTTGGTGGCTTCATGGGACGCCCCCGACGGGGGACTTCTTCATCGAAGCCATCGTGGGAAGACCCGGTGTGCTCTATCTGCCCGAGACCATGTCCGTGTATCGGCGGGGTGTTCCGGGATCGTATACGAACCGTTTTAACCGGTCTGAGGGTCAGATACTGGAACAGAGCCTCGAACGAATGCTCCACTTCACGGAAAGACTCCGAAGAATGCCGGGAATCCCAGAGCCGGCTTTGAATCAGCGCCTTGCCTACGTAAGGCTCAATTACGCACTACAGTTTCTCGCCTGGGGTGATAGAGAAAGGTATACGGAGGTGAGCCGGCATATTCGCTTGAAGGGACAACGCCTTCCACAATTGGTGCTTGCACTGATGCGCGGAAACCGATTGGCATTTCAGCTTGGGCGGCGCGCGTTTCTGCTCTTGCGGCAACTGCGACCTTAAAGGAAGCGCTGAAGTAATGCGCGTTTCGTCGGGTTTGACGTGGCCAATGCCGCCCGGAAGCGCGATTCGCGGCCTTTCGAGGCGGTCGGTGTCGGTGCCCACCTGCGTATTCCGGCCCATCGTGACCGCTGATTCCGGCGGAACGTGACCGACGATTCCGATTGATCGTGACCGATTTCGGATAGAAGAGATCCCGACCCGACGAATGGTAGCGGGCCAACGCCTCACGAAACGGCAGGTACTCGCAACCCATCTCGACCTCGTGCCAGTAATGCGGATAACCCCCCGCCACAGGGGCGCGGAGAATTCAGAACGACTTGGGACTACGCTCCCTGCCACTTCAACGCCGACTCCATCGTGCCCGGCAAACACGAGCAGATCGGTGACCCCCCCCTAGGGTCTGTTCGGTGGATGCCGCGGAAACCCACTCCATATAGCGGTCAAATTGCCGCTGTGTCAGCTCTCCGAGAGAAAAGAGATGCGGTTCCTTGTGACGCGACACATGGATTGCCGGGTACTCGGATAACAGCGTATGCAGGGTCGTGGTCCGAGCCTGCTGCACACCGGCAATGAGAAGGGTAGGTGTAGGGTCTCGGATGATTGCATCTCGCCGAGGAGTTATCCTCTGTGGTTGGCCCGAGAGGTGCTGAGCACACTAG
>NZ_WNXE01000980.1:0-614 GCF_010993615.1 Arhodomonas sp. KWT
CCCGGGGTCTACCCCTACATCGTCGACGGCGTGGGCGAGGGCCTGCAGGCCAAGCGCCGCGGCCTCGCCGTGATGGTTGATCACCTGACCCCGCCGCTGCGGACCACGCCGCTCTACGACGAGCTGCTCGGGCTACGCCAGCTGGTGGAATCCTTCGAGTCCGCCGAGCCGGGCAGCCCCGCCCGGGAGCGCTCCGTGCGGCGCATCCGCACCCGGCTGGACGAGCTCGACCTCGGCGGCGAGCTCGCTGCGCAGGTCGCCGCCGAGCGCGGCACGGAGAGCATCGACCTGGACACCCTGGACCCGGCGCTGCTGGTCCACGAGGTGGGCCACTACCTCACCGCGCTGCAGGAATCGTTCATGCCGGAGGGGCTGCACATCTTCGGCCGCGAGTGGGACGACGACGCGGTGTCGATGATGCTGGAGTCCATGGGCGACGATGCCGGCCCGGACACCCGCGCGGAGCTCACCGCCTCCCCGCGGCACGAGCGCGAGGCCCTGCTCGCCGCCCTCGACGGGCACTTCGTCCCGCCGGGCCCGGGCAACGACCCCATCCGCAGCCCCGACGTCCTGCCCACCGGGCGCAATTTCCACGGCCTGAACGGCAACCTCCT
>NZ_WNXE01000981.1:0-614 GCF_010993615.1 Arhodomonas sp. KWT
ACGCGCATCTGATGAGGCCCTTCCCGGAACCCGGAACCGCGGAATTTGGTAACGCTCAGGGACGCGCCGATATCGTCACGGCCCAGCGCGATCACACCGTCGGCCATGAACTGGAGGTCGTCGTCGGGCAGGTCCCGGCTGCTCTCCGAGGAGAACAGTACGGTGGCGCCCCGGTCGCGCAGAAAGCGCAGGAACGAAAGCACCTGCTTTCGATACTGGAAAACGTCGCTGGAGAGAAACCGCAGCTGGGTGAGCGAGTCGACGAACACGCGTGTCGGCGTCTCGGCCTCCACCGCGGAGACCACGAGCTCCGCCAGCGGCTGCTGCTCGACGTCAGCCGAGGCGAAGACATCGTAGCCCTGCTGGCCGGTGAAGAATTCCTCGTCCGGGGCCAGGCTGAGAAACCGGATGCCGTCTACATCGATACCCACCGAGGCGGCATTCGTGCGCAGCTGGTCCTCGGCCTCCTGAAAGCCGATGAACAGTGCGTTGCCCTCATCCCCGGCCGCTGCGAGAAAATTCAGGCCGAGCGTGGTTTTGCCAAGGCCCGGCCCGCCACGCACCAGATACGCCGAGCGCGGCAGCAGC
Organism: Arhodomonas sp. KWT; assembly: GCF_010993615.1. Lineage (NCBI taxonomy): Bacteria > Pseudomonadati > Pseudomonadota > Gammaproteobacteria > Chromatiales > Ectothiorhodospiraceae > Arhodomonas > Arhodomonas sp. KWT. Next base: position 589 of record NZ_WNXE01000981.1, read on the forward strand.
CCGCCGTCGAGGATGGTATCCAGCCC
>NZ_WNXE01000982.1:0-614 GCF_010993615.1 Arhodomonas sp. KWT
CCCGGGGTCTACCCCTACATCGTCGACGGCGTGGGCGAGGGCCTGCAGGCCAAGCGCCGCGGCCTCGCCGTGATGGTCGATCACCTGACCCCGCCGCTGCGGACCACACCGCTCTACGACGAGCTGCTCGGGCTGCGCCAGCTGGTGGAGTCCTTCGAGTCCGCCGAGCCGGGCAGTCCCGCCCGGGAGCGCTCCGTGCGGCGCATCCGCACCCGGCTGGACGAGCTCGACCTCGGCGGCGAGCTCGCCGCGCAGATCGCCGCCGAGCGGGGCACGGAAACCTTCGATCTGGACACCCTGGACCCGGCGCTCCTCGTTCACGAGGTAGGCCACTACCTCACCACGCTGCAGGAATCGTTCATGCCGGAGGGGCTGCACATCTTCGGCCGCGAGTGGGACAACGACGCGGTGTCGATGATGCTCGAGTCCATGGGCGACGACGCCAGCCCGGACACCCGCGCGGAGCTCACCGCCTCCCCGCGGCACGAGCGCGAGGCCCTGCTCGCCGCCCTCGACGGACACTTCGTACCGCCGGGACCGGGCAACGACCCCATCCGCAGCCCCGACGTCCTGCCCACCGGGCGCAATTTCCACGGCCTGAACGGCAACCTCCT
>NZ_WNXE01000983.1:0-612 GCF_010993615.1 Arhodomonas sp. KWT
CCCGAGCAGCGTCGCGCGGTCCTCGACAAGCTGCTGGATATCACCGATCCCACGGATATCAGGGAGGGAAGTGTCCATGTGCTCGCACGCTCGGACGCCCGGCGTCAGCTGATGGACAGGGCGAAAGACCGTTACCGGCAGCAGATCGAACGCGCCGGCCTGGGCGAGTTCTCCACGGCGAACCTGTCCAGCCTCCGTGCCGGCGACCCGCGAACCGAAACCGTGCTCCTGGGCTTGATCGTCACCCGCCCCGCCGAGAACGGGGAGACCTTCTCGGGTGGCAAGTGGGAGACACGCGACTTCCTCTGGAGCCTGACCGGCTCCAGCTCCAGGGGGCCGCTGGCCCTGTATCTCTACTACGCGCCGGACCCCGGGAAGACGCTGAGCGAGTCGGCGGCCAATCGGCTGCTTCAGCGGCTTGGTGATGTGTGACGAGAGCGCGTGCTCCTGGGGGCAGAGGTGCTGGATGCCGGGCCGCCTTATTGAGACCGTGGACAGGTCCGGCTTGCATGCCTGTCCCGGTAGCGAGAGGCTTTCGTGTACCCGTACCCGGCGCGTCCGAGGTTGAGAGCCTGTGAAGACCCTGCTTTCCTGTGCCCGCCTGTTTGTCCT
>NZ_WNXE01000984.1:0-612 GCF_010993615.1 Arhodomonas sp. KWT
CGGCAGACCGGGTAGGCCTTGCGGTACTGCTCGCCGATGCGCCAGCGCTGGCCCAGGTCGTCCCAGATTTCCGACACTGCCGGGTCGTCGAGGGTTGCGGCCGGGGCGCCGGTGAAGCCCTCCCGCGCCAGGAAGGCCGCGCTCACGCCCGCCATCGCGCCAAAGGCCGAGCCGTCCTTGACCATGGTGGGGTGATCGATGCAGCGCATCATCTGGCTCCGCGGGCCGTAGAACTCCGCCGTGCCCAGGGCGTGGGCGGTGGCCGCGGTGTCGAGCCCGAGGGCCCGCGCCGCCACGGCGGCGACGCCGAGGGCGTTCCAGGCGCCGGAGGTGTGGTAGTCCGGGGCGGTGGCGTGCAGCGCGATGCCCGCCCGGGTGGCGATCTCGTAGCCCGCGGCGATACGGGTGAGCAGCTCGCCATCGTCGACGGCGGCGGCGTCCGGGAGGGCGAGGAGGCCGGGGACGAGGGCGGCGCCGACGTGGCCCTTGGTCAGCACCTGGCCGTCGTGGGCGTCCAGGGCGTCGGTGAGGGCGGCGCCGTGCAGCGCCGCGCCGACGGCGGACGCAGTGCCGGGGCTGAACAGCAGCGGTACGGCGCCGGGCATCTGGGCA
>NZ_WNXE01000985.1:0-611 GCF_010993615.1 Arhodomonas sp. KWT
ACGCACCGCTACTGCTGGATGCGGCTCGCAGTCACGGTATACTGGCCGTCATTGTGACGGGCACTGGGGAGGCGCATGCGCATTCTGGTCAGCAACGACGACGGCTACCGCGCACCGGGACTGAGGGCCCTTGCCGCGGCGCTCGATCGGCATGCGGAAGTGGTGGTCGTCGCCCCCGAGCGCGACCGCAGCGGCGCTTCGAACTCCCTGACACTGGATACGCCGGTACGGGTCTGGCCGGTCCGCGAGGGGGTGTTCCGGGTCGAGGGGACCCCGACGGACTGCGTTCACCTCGCGGTGACCGGGTTGATCGACCCGGAGCCGGACATGGTGGTCTCCGGGATCAACGCCGGTGCGAACCTCGGCGATGACGTCCTCTACAGCGGCACCGTGGCGGCGGCGATGGAGGGCCGGCACCTCGGGCTGCCCGCGGTGGCCGTCTCCCTCGCCGGCAACGAGCCGACCCACTACGACACGGCGGCTGCCGTGGCCGAGAGACTGCTCGAGCAGCTGCGCCGCGACCCGCTGCCGGCGGACACGATCCTGAACGTCAACGTACCCGACCTGCCGCTGGAGCGCATCGCCGGTTTCGAGGCGACGCGGCTCGGCCA
>NZ_WNXE01000986.1:0-611 GCF_010993615.1 Arhodomonas sp. KWT
AATAGCCGCGGTGCCGCCATGCGCCGCCACTGCCGTTGCTCGGTACTGCTGGGGGTATCGGTGGCGCTGGTCGCCGGCACAGCCGTCGCCCGCGACGGTGGCGACGGGCCACCGACCTTCCGTGACCGATTCGTGCAGCAGGTCGTGAAGGGCACGCAGCTGAACGGTCAGCTGGGCATCTACGACTTCCGCCGGTTCCACGACACCAACCGGCCTTACCCGAACATCGACGACCCGGACGACGATTTCGATACGCGCTCCAATGCCTTCGGCGGCAGCGTGAGCGCCCGCACCGGGATGCTCTACGGTCTGTCCGCCGGGTTCGGCGTCTCGTTCGCGGAGCCGATATACGACTACGACAACCCCAATGCGAACCTCGTCGGCCCGGACGAGGGGCTGCACGCCATCACGGAGGGGTACCTGCAGTACAACATGCCGGGGCTGCGACTGCGGGGCGGGCGCCAGCTCATCAATACCCCGTTCGCGAACACGGACCAGTTCACCTTCATACCGCGCTCGTTCTCCGGTGCCTCTGTCGCCATCCGGCCGCTGGAGATGGCTGGCGGGGGTGACGACGCGTCCGGGGCGCAGGCCCGCCGGGACGAGGAGGC
>NZ_WNXE01000987.1:0-611 GCF_010993615.1 Arhodomonas sp. KWT
GGGTGGCGATCTGGCGGGCGTTGCCGGGCTTGCGGCCGTCGTCCTCGACGATCAGCTCCACGTCGACGCCGCCGAGCTTGCCGTCGTTCTGCTCCATCGCCAGGCGGAAGCCGTTGCGGATGTCCTCGCCGAGGTAGCCGCCCCCGGTGGACAGCGTGGTGATCATGCCGATCTTCACCGGCGCGGCACTCGCAGCGCCCGCGACGGCGGTGCACAGTGCGGCCGCCGCAGCGGCCAGGCGGAAGGTTCCCCGTGTCATGCCGTTATCCTCGCTCGTGTTGTGATTGTATGCGCCGGGCCGGCACCGCTCAGGCCCCGCCGGCCTGCTCCCCGGCCTCGCGCAGCCGGAAGCGCTGGAGCTTGCCGGTGGCGGTGCGAGGCAGGGCGTCGACGAAGCCGATCGCCCGCGGATACTTGTACGGCGCGATGGTGGCCTTGACGTGCGCCTGCAGCGCCGCCGCCAGTTCGTCGTCGCCGGTCACCCCCGCCGCGGGGACCACGTAGGCCTTCACGATCCGTCCCCGGTCCACGTCGGGCACGCCGATCACCGCGCACTCGGCGACGGCCTCGTGGGAGAGCAGGGCGTTCTCGACCTCGGGCCCGGAGATGTT
>NZ_WNXE01000988.1:0-610 GCF_010993615.1 Arhodomonas sp. KWT
GCGCAGGTCAAAGACTACGGCCACCTCCTCGCCGGCGACCCGGACTATGCCGAGCGTGCCGAACGCGTCAGCACCCTGGCCGTGGATCCGGTGGAATTCCTGGAACACTGGCAGGCGGAGCTGCGCCCTGCCGCAGACGCACCGCGGCGCATCGCCTTCCAGAGCCCCTGCACCCTGCAGCACGCCCAGGGCCTCGGCGGCCGGGTCGAGGCCCTGCTGGGGGCGGTGGGCTTCGAGCTGACCCCGGTGGCGGACCCGCACATCTGCTGCGGCTCCGCCGGCACCTACTCGGTGCTGCAGCCAGAGACCGCCAAGACCCTGCGCCAGCAGAAGCTCGATAACCTCAACGCGGGGGCACCGGAGCTCATCGCAACGGCCAACATCGGCTGCCTCACGCACCTGGACGAGGCCAGCGATATCCCCGTGCGCCACTGGCTGGAGCTTGTTACAGTCGAGGGCCAACCCGCCACGGAGGCCTGAACCCAGTCATGGCGAACAAGCGTCTGCCCCTGCTCGTCGAGCCCGAGACACTGGCCGAATCCCTGGACACGCCGGGCCTGCTGATCGTGGACCTCTCGGACGCGGACGCCTACGAGCGCGCCCACATCCC
>NZ_WNXE01000989.1:0-610 GCF_010993615.1 Arhodomonas sp. KWT
TTGAAGCTCCCGGCGTAGTTGTTGCCCGTGCCGTCGAAGAACACGCCGATGAACAGGTTCGTGTCGCAGGGGTTTTTCGGGTCTGTTCTGTGTTCTCTGTTAATCGAGGCATTCTGAATCGAGTTGACCTCATTGACCGAGAAAAATGTTTCCATTTTGGCGGGGTTGGAGTATCGCTCCGGGGCTGATTGTGCAAGTCGGGCACTCACGGTAGCTGCCTCTTCAGTTCCATGTTTTCTTGCGTGAGTCTTTTTATGTGTGACTTGTAGTCTGAGATCTCCTTACGGGATCCATCGCGGTTCTTCACGCCTTTCCTGAAAACCTCAATCAGGTTTTCGTTATGCCGAATCCTTTCGTTTATCAACTTCCTCCGGTACGCCTCCGAAGGCTGAGGCCAGCCCCGGATCTCACCGGGCCAATCCTCGTGGGGCGGGTCGACCTCGCTGACCACCACGGCGTAGCGTCCGCCGGGGAGGGCCTGGAGCCAGAGCGTGGCCCTGTCGGGGTCGCCGTAGCGGGGTACCGCCACCGTGCGCTCGAGGTCCAGCGTGCCGTTGTCCCGGCGCTCGACGTAGTTCTGCTGGCGCTCCTCGTAGGAATCCCCGACCAG
>NZ_WNXE01000098.1:0-2573 GCF_010993615.1 Arhodomonas sp. KWT
TTGTTGCCGTGGAGCTCGATACGCGCGATGGCGGGGCGTTCCGCGACGTCGACGACGAGGACGTTGCCGTCACGGCGCAGCGTCACGTCCTGGAAGAAGCCGGTGTCGTAGAGCGAGCGGATGGCCGAGGCGGCCTGCGAGCCGGTCACCCGGTCCCCCACCTGGACGGGCAGGTAATTGAACACGGTACCCGCCGAGATGCGACGCAATCCCTCGACGCGAATGTCGTCCACCTGGAACGGCTCCATGGCGGCCGCCTGCCCCATCACCGCGGCAAGCGCCAGTGCAAGTAGCGATTTACGCATTCGCTCGTCGATTCCCTATCAGCTCGGCCCGAACAATCGGGCAATGTCGTTGTAGAAGGCCACCGCCATCAGCAGCCCGAGCAGCGCGAGCCCCACCTGCTGCCCGACGGCCTGGGCGGCCTCCGACAGCGGCCGCCCCCGCACCCATTCGAGCGCATTGAACATCAGGTGCCCCCCGTCGAGCACCGGCACCGGCAGCAGGTTCAGCACCCCCAGGCTGATGCTCACGATGGCGAGAAACCGCAGAAACGGTACCACACCCAGCTGAGCGGATTGCCCCGCATACTGAGCGATATTGATGGGCCCGCTCAAGTTCTTCACCGAGGCCTCCCCGGTGATCATCTGCCCGAGCATCTTCACGGTGAGCGCGCTCGCACGCCACGTCTCCCCCGCCGCGACACCCACGGCGGCCAGCGGGCCGTACTGGATCGTCTGCTGCATGCGCTCGAGCGAGCTGCGGTCGAAACGCGGCGATACCCCGAGGCGGCCGATCGGGCCCTGGGCGGAGTCGACCTGGGCCAGCGTCACCGCCACCTCCCGGGGTTCGCCGTCGCGCTCGACCGACAGCGTCACGGACTCGCCGGGCCGGGCGCGGACATAATCGACCAGCCTTGCCCAGTCCGGCATGGGCGTGCCGTCGACCGCCTCGATGCGGTCGCCCGGCTGCAGCCCGGCACCCGCGGCGGGACCATCCGGCATGACCGAGTCGATCACGGGCTCGATACGCGGGCGCCAGGGCTGCATGCCCAGCGCGGCGAGGATATCCGGATTCTCCCCCACCGGACCGATCGCCGCGACGTCCAGGCTGTGACTCCGGCGCGGGCCGTCCTCGCCGGCCACCGTGGTCACCGCCAGGTCCGGGTTGCCGGGCCCCAGGGAGAGGATCTGCATGAGCACGTCGTCCCAGGTGCGGGTATCCTCGCCGCCCACGGCGACGATGCGCTCGCCGGACTGCAGGCCCGCCGCGGCGGCGGGCGTGTCCGGCTCGACCTGGCCGATCACCGGCTTCATCGCCGTAGTGCCGGTCACGAAGATCGCCCAGTAGGCGAGCACGGCGAAGATGAAGTTGAACCCCGGCCCGGCGAAGAGGATGGCGTTGCGCACCCACAGCGGCTGGCGATTGAACGCCCGGTGACGCTCCTGCTCGGGAACGTCGCCCTCGCGCTCGTCGAGCATCTTGACGTAGCCGCCCAGCGGTATCGCCGAGATCGCGTACTCCGTGCCGTCATGGCCCTGGCGGCGCCAGACGATGCGGCCGAAGCCCACAGAGAAGCGCAGCACCTTGACCCCGAGGCGCCGCGCCACCCAGAAGTGACCGAACTCGTGAACCGTGACCAGCAGGCCCAGGGCCACGGCGAAGGCAATGATACTGGTGAGCACGCTCATCGGCGCCCTCCACGGTCGATAGTCGCCTCGGCGGCGCGGCGCGCACGCGCGTCCGCCGCCATTACCTGTTCGAGCGAGGTCACCGGCTCCGCCGGCACCGCGGCCAGGGTCGACTCGACCACGTCCGCGATCGCCATGAAGCCGAGCCGGCGGCCCAGAAACGCCGCCACGGCGACCTCGTTGGCCGCGTTGAGCACCGCCGGGGCCGAGCCGCCCTCGCGCAGCGCCGCCACGGCCAGGCCGAGGCAGGGAAAGCGCGCCGGCTCCGGCGGCTCGAACTCCAGCCGGGCGACGGCGAAGAGATCCAGCGGCGTCACCCCGGCGGCGATCCGCTCCGGCGCGGCCAGGGCGTGGGCGATGGGGGTACGCATGTCGGGATTGCCGAGCTGTGCCAGCACGGAGCCGTCGACGTACTCCACCAGGGAGTGCACCACGCTCTGTGGGTGAATGACCACTTCCACCGCCGACGGTTCCAGACCGAAGAGCAGACAGGCCTCGATGTACTCCAGGCCCTTGTTCATCATGGTTGCGGAATCCACCGAGATCTTGCGCCCCATATCCCAGTTGGGATGGGCGCAGGCCTCCTCCGGCGTCACCCGCGACAGGCTCGCCGGGTCCCGGGTGCGGAACGGCCCCCCGGAGGCGGTCAGCAGCACCCGCCGGACCCCGCTGCCGGCCGCGCCGTCGTGGCCATACGACGGCGGCAGGCACTGATAGATGGCGTTGTGCTCACTGTCCACCGGCAGCAGCTCTGCACCACCCCGGCGCGCCGCCTCCAGCAGCAGCGGACCGGCCACCACCAGGGACTCCTTGTTGGCAAGCAGCACCCGGCAGCCCCGCTCGACGGCCGCCACGGTGGGCGCGAGCCCCGCGGCACCGACA
>NZ_WNXE01000098.1:2671-7029 GCF_010993615.1 Arhodomonas sp. KWT
GATCGCCGAGACCACCGTATCCGCCGGGCCATCCCGGACCGCGGCCACCAGCCCGGCCTCGCCGGCGAGCACGGCCGGCGCACCGGGGCCGTCGCCCAAGGCCCGGGACAGGGCCCGGGCCGCCTGCGGATCGGCCATGACCGCGACCTCGGGACAATGATGCCGGCACAGCGCCGCCATCGCCTCGACATTACGCGAGGCAGTGAGCGTATGTACGTGGAAACGCTCCGGATGACGGTCAACGACATCGAGCACGCTGGTACCGATGGATCCGGTCGCACCGAGAACGGTCACCTCACGCATGCGCGCCTCCGGCGAGCACGAAGGCCGCCACCGCCACCACCGGTGCCGCCGCGAGCAGCGCATCGATCCGGTCGAGCAGTCCCCCGTGACCGGGCAGCATCTGGCCGCTGTCTTTCAGGCCGCGCTGGCGCTTGAGCATGCTCTCGAAGAGATCGCCGACAATGCTCAGGGCGATCGTCACCACCCCCGCCACGGGCAGCCAGGGCGAGAACGGCAGCCGGCCCTCGCCGGGGATCCAGTCACCCAGCAGCGCAACGAGCGCCGCGGCGGCCAGGCCCAGCACCAGCCCCCCGCCCACGCCGGCCCAGGTCTTCCCCGGGCTGATCGTCGGGGCGAGCCGCCGGCGCCCCCACCGGCGCCCGGCGAAATAGCCGCCGATATCGCCGCCCCAGACCAGCACCAGCAACACCGTGAGCCAGACCGGGGCCGCCGTGGTCTGGATCTCGACCACCATGATCGCGCCACACGCCGCGGCCAGGGTCGCCACGCCGGCAATCGCGTCGAGCCCGTCGTGCGGCGGCAGCCGTCCGCCACTGCGCGCGAACGCGGTGAGCCGGGCGACGGGCAGGGCCCACCAGGCAAGGGTGATACCGGCGAGCACGCCGCCCCGGGTAATCACTGCCGAGGCCCACCACGCGAGTCCGCAGGCGAGCGCACAGGCGAGGGTGTATAGCGCCCGGCCACGGCACGTCGTCAGCCCGGCAAGCCGGGACCACTCCCAGCCGGCCGCCGTCATGACCGCGATCACCGCGACCCCGAGCACCCAGGACGGTGCCCCCCACACCAGCCAGACGGCCAGGGGGGCCAGGATCACGGCGGTGAGCACGCGCGTCCTAAGCACGGCCGTCAGATCCCAGCTGCTCGGCGGTCATGCCGAAACGCCGCTGACGGCCGCGGAACCATGCCAGCGCCTCGTCCAGGGCATCCGCGCCGAAATCCGGCCAGAGCACGTCGCAGAAGTAGAGTTCGGTATAGGCAAGCTGCCAGATGAGGAAGTTGCTGATACGCCGCTCGCCGCCGGTGCGGATGAACAGGTCCGGCTCAGGCAGGTCGGCGAGGCAGAGCTCGCCGGCCAGTGTCCGTTCGTCGACAGCGTCGGCGTCCAGGCTGCCCTCGGCCACACGGGCAGCGAGGCGGTGCGCGGCGCGGGCGATGTCCCAGCGCCCGCCGTAGCCGACAGCGACGTTGACGGTCAGCGCCTCGTTGCCGGCGGTACGCCGCGCCGCGTCCGCCATGCGTTCGCGAAGCGCCCCGGCAAGGCGCTCGTGATCGCCGATGAAGCGCAGGCGCACGCCATTCTCGGCAAGACGTCCCGTCTCGCGCTCCAGTGCGCGCAGGAACAGCTCCATGAGCATGCGCACTTCGCCCGGCGGGCGGCGCCAGTTCTCGCTACTGAAGGCGAACAGGGTCAGGCAGGGAATCCCCCGGTCAAGGCAGTATTCCACCGTTCGGCGTGCGGCCTCGGCACCGGCACGGTGGCCCTGGTGCCGCGGGCGCCCACGCCCGGCGGCCCAGCGCCCGTTGCCGTCCATGATGATGGCGATGTGCCGCGGTTTGACCCCGTCGTCGGGGCCCGGCTTGTGGGATTCGCGGTCTGCCGCTGTCATTATATCTCCACGGGTCGGGAAGACGGCCGGCGCCGCCGCAACGGCGGAAGGCGGCCAGCCGGAGGCCGCGGCCGCATCCTGTCGCCCGCGTCGGCGGGGACGCCCGAGCCGGGGATCAGATCTCCATGAGCTCCGCTTCCTTGTCGCGCAGCAGCTCGTCCACCTCCGCGATGCGCCGGTCGGTGATCTTCTGGATCTCGTCCTCGCCGTGCTTGCGGTCGTCGTCGGTGATCTCCTTGTCCTTGGCGAGGGACTTGAGATCGGCGTTCGCGTCGCGGCGGATGTTGCGGACCGCCACACGGGCCTGCTCGGCCTCGCCGCGGACGATCTTGATGAGATCCTTGCGCCGCTCCTCGGTCAGCGGCGGCAGCGGGATGCGGATGACCGCCCCGGCGGAGTTCGGCGTGAGCCCGAGGTCGGACTCCATGATCGCCTTCTCCACCGGCTGGATCATGTTCTTCTCGTAGGGCGTGACCACCAGCGTGCGCGCGTCGCTCGCGGTGATGTTGGCCACCTGGTTGAGCGGCACCTGCGCGCCGTAGTAGGAGACGGTCACGTGGTCGAGCAGACTGGTGTGGGCACGGCCGGTGCGGATCTTGTGGAAGTCGTGGTTGAGATTCTCCACGCTCTTGGCCATGCGCTGGTCGGCGTCTTTCCGGATCTCGTCGATCATGGTCCTATCCCCTTTCGACGATCGTGCCAATGTCGCGGCCCTCGACCGCGTCGGCGAGGGCGCCGGCACGCGTGATGTCGAACACCATGATGGGCATGCTCTGGTCACGGCACATCACGATGGCCGTGGCGTCCATGACGTTGAGCTTGCGCTCGATGACCTCATCGTAGGTGAGGCGGCGGTAGCGGATGGCGGAGGGCTCCTCCACCGGGTCGGCGGAGTAGACCCCGTCCACCTTGGTCGCCTTGAGCATGATGTCCGCGTTGATCTCCACCGCGCGGAGGCTCGCCGCCGAGTCGGTGGTGAAGAACGGGTTGCCAGTGCCGGCGGCGAAGATCACCACCCGGCCCTTCTCCAGGTGCCGGATCGCGCGCCGCCGGATGTAGTCCTCGCAGACCTGGTTGATCTTGATCGCGGACATCACCCGCGAGAACACCCCGCCGCGCTCCAGGGCGTCCTGGAGCGCGAGGGCGTTCATCACGGTGGCCAGCATCCCCATGTGGTCGCCGGTCACGCGGTCCATGCCGGCGGCCGCAAGGCCGGCGCCGCGGAAGATATTGCCCCCGCCGATGACCAGGGCGACCTGTACGCCCCGGGCGATGAGCTCCTTGATCTCGGTGGCCAGCCTCTCGGTGACCTTCGGGTCGATGCCGTAGGCCTCGTTGCCGAGAAGGCCTTCACCGCTGATCTTGACCAGTATGCGGCGGTATCGTAGCTCGCTCATGATCCGGGCTCCATGACGGGGGTGGGTCTTCGCGCGCGCCGGCGAGCAGCCCTCAGGAGCCCTTGACCTGGGCGGCGACCTCTTCCGCGAAGTTCTCCTGCTTCTTCTCCTTGCCCTCACCCACCTCGAAGCGGGTGAAGTGGGCCACGCGGGCCCCCCTGGACTCGAGCAGCTTGCCGACGGTCTGATCCGGATCCTTCACGAAGGGCTGGCCCACGAGGGTAATCTCCCCGAGCCACTTGCGCAGCCGGCCCTCGACCATCTTCTCGACGATCTCGGCAGGCTTGCCGGAATCCTTCGCCTGCTCGACGAGAATGTCGCGCTCCTTGGCGACCAGCGCCTCGTCGACCTCGTCCGGGGTCACGTGCACCGGATTGCTCGCCGCGATGTGCATGCACAGGTCGCGGGCGAGATCCTCGTCGCCGCCCTCGAGTTCGACCATCACCCCGATGCGGCTGCCGTGGAGGTAGCTCGCGAGCACACCGGAGGTCTCGTAGCGCGCGAAGCGGCGGACCTGGACGTTCTCGCCGATCTTGGCGATGAGCGCCTTCTGCGCCGTCTCGACGTCGTCACCGCTGGCGAGCTTGAGCGCCATCAGCGCGTCGAGGTCCTCGGGGGCGTCCTCGAGCACGCGCTGGGCGACCTCGTTGGCGAAGCCCTTGAAGTCGTCGCCGGCGGCGACGAAGTCGGTCTCGCAGTTGATCTCCACGATCGCACCGCGGCGGGCGTCGTCGCTCTGGGCGATGATGATCGCGCCCTCGGCGGCCACGCGGCCGGCCTTCTTGTCGGCCTTCGCGAGGCCGCGCTTGCGCATCACCTCGACGGCCGCCTCGATGTCGCCCTCGGCCTCGACCAGGGCCTTCTTGCACTCCATCATGCCCGCGCCCGTGCGCTCGCGCAGGTCCTTGACGAGTTGAGCGGAAATCGCCATGGGTAACTCCCCTGTTCGGTATTCGGTAGACAGGTAGCCCGCCCGTTACCGGGCGGGCCCGTGCAATGCTATTCGGCGCCCTGGGCCGGCTGCTCCTCGCCGGTCTCCGCAGCGGCCACG
>NZ_WNXE01000098.1:7126-10796 GCF_010993615.1 Arhodomonas sp. KWT
CGTTCTCGCGCACCTCGACGAACTCGTCATCGCCGCTCGCCGGCTGGGCGGTGGCCATGCGCGCATCGTTGATCGCGTCGGCGGCACCACGCAGGTACAGGCGGATGGCGCGGAAGGCGTCGTCGTTGCCGGGGATGACGTAGTCCACCTCGCGCGGGGAGTTATTGGTGTCCACCACGCCGACGACCGGGATCCCGAGCTTCTTCGCCTCCTTGATGGCGATGTTCTCGTAGCCGACGTCGATGACGAACAGCGCGTCCGGCAGCGCATCCATGTCCACGATGCCGCCGAAGGCACGCTCGAGCTTGTCGCGCTCGCGCGTCAGCGACAGGACCTCGCGCTTGCCGAGCTTCTCGAAGGTGCCGTCCTTCTCCTGCTGCTGGAGGTCCTTGAAGCGGCGGATGGAGCGCTTGACGGTGCGGAAGTTGGTGAGCATGCCGCCGAGCCAGCGGTGGTTCACGAACGGCATGTTGCAGCGCTGCGCCTCCTCGCGGACGGCCTCGCGCGCCGAGCGCTTGGTGCCCACGAACAGGATGCGCCCGCCGTTGGCCGCCAGGCGGCCCATGTAGTTCAGCGCGTCCTGGTAGAGCGGCAGCGTCTTCTCGAGGTTGACGATGTGGATCTTGTTGCGCTCACCGAAGATGTAGCGGGACATCTTCGGATCCCAGTAGCGGGTCTGGTGCCCGAAGTGCACACCGGCCTCGAGCATCTCGCGCATAGTCACGTTAGCCATTGTCTTTCAGCTCCTGATTACGGGTTGAGCCTCCATGCACCCTCACGCGGCAATCCAGTCCCCAACGGGCACAGGACACCCGGCCGCATGTGCCGGTGCATGTGTGGTATTGATGTCCGCCGCACGCTGGCGGCGTGAAAGCTCCCGGGCAGGCCGTACCCGGCAGGGGCCGGCGTTGCCTTGGGAGCGCGCGATTTATACCATAGCGAGGATCGAGTGTCATGCTACGGACGCTCGCGCGGCCCGCCACGACGGGCCGCCGGCGCCACCGCGAGGGCCCGTCCGGGCCGTCACGTCGCCATGCGCAGACAACCCGCCCACGCCACCAGGGTTCCGAATGACCGTAACCATCAAGACAGCCGAAGAGATCGAGAAGATGCGCGTCGCCGGCCGGCTGGCCGCGGAGGTGCTCGACGTCGTCACCCCCCACGTGCAACCGGGAGTGACCACGGAAGAGCTCGACCGCATCTGTCACGAACACATCGTCAACGAGCAGGACGCCATCCCGGCACCGCTGAACTACCGCGGTTTCCCCAAGTCCGTGTGCACGTCCGTTAACCACGTCATCTGCCACGGCATCCCGGGACCGAAGAAGCTCAAGCGCGGTGACATCCTCAACATTGACGTCACCGTCATCAAGGACGGCTACCACGGCGACACCAGCCGCATGTTCTACGTCGGCGAGCCCACCATTCAGGGGCGGCGCATCAGCGAGCTCGCCTGGCGCTGCATGTGGACCGGCATCGAACAGGTTCGCCCGGGCGCGCGCCTGGGGGACATCGGCCATGCCATCCAGACCCTGGCCGAGGGCGAGGGCTGCTCGATCGTGCGCGAGTTCTGCGGTCACGGCATCGGCCGCGGCTTCCACGAGGACCCGCAGGTGCTGCATTACGGCCGCCCCGGCACGGGCATGGAGCTCGCCGAGGGGATGACGTTCACCATCGAGCCGATGGTCAACATCGGCCGCCGCGACAGCCGCATCCTCAAGGACGGCTGGACGGCGGTGACCAAGGACCACAGCCTGTCCGCCCAGTGGGAGCACACGCTTCTGGTCACCCCGGACGGCTACGAGATCCTCACGCACAGCGACGCCTACCGGGACTGATCCATGATCACCCCCGAGGCCGTGCGCAACGACCGCCAGCTCCTCGACATCGAGGCGCTGGACACCGCCCTGATCCGCGGAAGCGCCCCCGTGCCCCTGCTGCGCCAGGCGCTGGAGGAGGCGGATCTGACCATGGAGGCGCGCTTCCTGGAGGGTACGCCGGCCGCCGAGCTCGTACCCCTGCGCGCGCAGGTGGTGGACTGCCTGGTCAGCCGGGTATGGGATCGCACCATGGGCACGCTCGGCAGCGAGGCCGCGCTGGTCGCCGTGGGCGGCTACGGGCGCGGCGAGCTCCATCCCGGCTCGGACACCGACCTGCTCGTGCTCCTGCCGGAGACGGGCGACACCGCCCGCTTCGACGGCACCATTCAGGACCTGGTGACCATGCTCTGGGACATCGGCCTGGAGGTGGGACACAGCGTGCGCACCGTCGCCGAGTGCGAGGCCAACGCCGCCGCGGACATCACCGTCGCCACCAACCTGATCGAGTCGCGCCTGCTCTCGGGCAACCGTGGGCTCTACGAGGACATGGAGGAGGCCACCGGACCGGCCCACATCTGGCCGAGCCGGCTGTTCTTCGAGGCCAAGTGGCAGGAGCAGGTCAACCGGCACCAGAAGTACCACGACACGGCCTACAACCTCGAGCCGAACATCAAGGAAAGCCCCGGCGGGCTGCGGGACATCCACATGGTGGGCTGGGTGGCGAAGCGTCACCTCAACGCCGATACCCTCTACGACCTGGTGCGCAAGGACTTCCTCACCGAGGAGGAGTACGCCGACCTGATGCAGGGCCAGCACTTCCTCTGGGACGTGCGCTTCGCCCTGCACGTGCTCGCCGGCCGGCGCGAGGACCGCATCCTGTTCGACTACCAGCTCCGGCTCGCCGAGCAGTTCGGCTACAAGGATGCCGAGCACACGCTGGCGGTCGAGCAGTTCATGCAACGCTACTACCGCACCATCATGCGGCTGAACCGCCTCAACGAGATGCTCCTCCAGCTCTACCAGGAGGCGATCCTCTACGCCGACGTGGACGAGCCGCCGCGGCTGCTGAACAAGCGCTTCCAGATCAAGCGCGGTTTCATCGAGGTCACCCACCCGAGCGTATTCCGCCGCTATCCGTTCGCGCTGCTGGAGGTCTTCCTGCTGCTGCAGCAGAACCCGGAGATCAAGGGCGTGCGCGCGGCCACCATCCGGCTGATCCGCGAGCACCGCGACCGCATCGACGACCGCTTCCGCAACGACCTGCGAGCACGCAGCCTGTTCATGGAGATCATGCGCCAGCCCCGGGGCATCACCCACGAGCTGCGGCGCATGCACAGCTACGGCGTGCTCGGCCGCTACATCCCGGCGTTCGGGCGCATCACCGGACGCATGCAGTACGACCTCTTCCACGTCTATACCGTGGACACCCATATCCTCATGGTCGTGCGCAATCTCCGGCGCCTGTTCGTGCCCGAGTTCGCCCACGAGTTCCCGTTCTGCAGCCGACTCGCCGGACGGCTCGCCAAGCCCGAGCTGCTCTACCTCGCCGGACTGTTCCACGACATCGCCAAGGGCCGCGGCGGCGATCACTCCGAGCTCGGCGAGCGGGACGCCTACGAGTTCTGCATCCACCACGGCCTGTCGCGCTACGACAGCCGGCTGGTGGGCTGGATCGTGCGCCAGCACCTGCTGATGTCCATGACCGCCCAGCGCAAGGACATCTCCGATCCGCAGGTGATCAACGAGTTCGCCCGGCAGGTGGGCGACCAGCGCCGCCTGGACTACCTCTACCTGCTCACCGTGGCCGACATCCGCGGCACCGATCCCAAGCTGTGGAACTCCTGGCGCGA
>NZ_WNXE01000990.1:0-609 GCF_010993615.1 Arhodomonas sp. KWT
CTCCGGCGTACGGGCAGGCCCCCGGGAATCTATAACACAGCCGGTCGCTTGACGACGCCCGGCCGTGCCGTCGATCGCCACCGCGGCCCCGGCCCGCGCCGCCGTGGAGGAGACGTCGCGCACGTGCGGCGACCGTTCATGACACCGGCCGGCCGGTAACGTCGGCCCGGTGCTCGCCGCGGCGGCCGGTTCGGGGGTAGTCTGATCGTCCGGGGCCATGCCCCGATCCATCATGCAGAGGGAGCCGCGCATGCGCATTCTGGTGACCGGAGGGGCGGGCTACATCGGCTCGCACGTCGTCCACGAGCTGCTGGCCGGGGGGCACGAGGTGGTCGTCTACGACAACCTCTCCACCGGTCATGCCTGGGCGGTGGGCGAGGCGAGCCTGGTGGTGGCCGATCTCGCCGACCGCGAGACCCTGGCCTCGGTGCTGCGCGAGGGATTCGACGCGGTGATGCACTTCGCCGCGCACATCGTGGTGCCGGAGTCCATCGCCGATCCCCTGCGCTATTACGCGAACAACACCGGCAATACCCTGGGGCTGCTCACCGAGGTCACCGCCGCCGGGGTGCCGCAGTTCGTGTTCTCCTCGACGGCGGCGGTCTACGG
>NZ_WNXE01000991.1:0-607 GCF_010993615.1 Arhodomonas sp. KWT
TGCTGCCGCTGGTCAAGGCGATGAACGTCGATCTCATCCACTTCGGGGTGATCATGGTCATGGGGCTGGGCATCGGGATGATCACGCCACCGGTGGCGATCAATCTGTACGTGGCGTCCTCGATCACGGACCAGCCGCTGGAGCGCATCGCGCGGGCGGTGGTGCCGTACCTGGCGGTGCTGCTCGGGGTCCTGCTGCTGGTGGTCTATGGACCTGTCCTGCTGGGGCTGTCCGGCTGAACAGCCGGTTGTGGATGGTCCGGTGGTAAACTATATTTCAGATACTGGAATATAACGGATGTCTGCCGGGAGGGAGAACCCATGCGCCTTACCGCCACTCGCCTGTTCCCCGGACACTCGCCGCTGTGGCGCGTGTTCTGGCTCTACGGGGTGATCCCGAGCAACGTGCTCTGGGCCATCACCCTGCTGATGCTTACCGGTGGCGCGCCGGGCGGGGCCCTCGCCGTCGCCTACGCCGTACTGCTGGTCTACACGGGCTGGATCATCGCCGCCGTGTGGGCCAGTGCGGATAACGTGCACAACGCCCGCTGGGGCGACATGGCCCGGCTGCTCACCGCCGCCTGGGCGCTGAACACGGTGCTGGTCGT
>NZ_WNXE01000992.1:0-606 GCF_010993615.1 Arhodomonas sp. KWT
CTCACGCCCGGCGGCGAACAGGCTGCCGCGCCCGTCCAGGATCATCTGGTCCCCGGGCAGCGCCCGGTCCCAGCAGCCGGACTCCACCCGCCGGCGCAGCACGCGGTTGAACGCCTCGGCGCGTACCGCCGAGAGCAGCAGGCCCTGAACCGACCGGTTCAGCCGTCGGCCCTCCCCGCGGTGCCAGGCCAGCGCCTGCGCGAGATTGCCGCCGTCGCGCCCGAAGCGCTGGGGACCGAAGTAATTGGGCACGCCGCTGCGCGCCACCGTCGCCAGGCGGGCGTCCAGCGACCGGCGGGGGGCGGTGACGTCCGTCAGGCGAATGCGGAACCGGTTCCCCGCCAGCGTGCCCACGCGCAGCTTGCGCCGGTGGCGCCCCGCACTGATCACGTCGAGACCGTCCTCCACCGGCCCGACGGCCGGCGGGACAGCGGGGGCGTGGATGCTGAGCCACTGGGTGGTGAGCGCGTGCCGGTCCTTGAGGCCCGCGTGGCTGATCGCCCGGGGCGGGCAATCGAAGGCCCGGGCCAGGCGCCGGACAGCCTCCGCGGTGGTCAGGCCGCGCTTGCGGATCTCCACAAGCCAGTGCTCCCCGTCGCCGTCCGG
>NZ_WNXE01000993.1:0-606 GCF_010993615.1 Arhodomonas sp. KWT
GCGAAGTCCGGCGATACCAGCGCCTCGCCGGGGCCGGCGACGATGGTGCCGTCGCCCTTGTAGAACCACTCCGGCTGCACGCCCATGGTGCCCGGCGCCGGCCGGCCGCCCTCGACGCCGCGGCGGAACATGCGCATGGAGTCGGTGAGCGTGTCCGCATCGTCCGCCGTGACCCGGTGCATGAGGTCGCGCCCGTCCGCGCTGCCGGTGTGGGTCAGGCCGGTGCCGGTAACCAGCATGTGGGCGGGGTCCGGATGGGCCACCGGTGCTGCCACCCTGCCCGCCTCCAGCGCCGCACGCACATCGACCGTGCCGCCACGCCCGCACTCGTCGACCACCGCGGCGAGGGTCTGTCCGGTGTCCGCCGCACGGCGGGCGAGCTCGTAGACACCGACGGCGCCGTCGACCTCGTGACCTTGAACACCGTCGTCGGCGACGGCCACCACCCGGGTGGTTCCCCCGGTTCCGGCGATCTGGAGCAGCTTCATATTCTCCCCCTGCGGGTCTCTCTCCTCAGCGTTGAGGTCAACCTACGGGGGAAGACATAACCATCCAATGCTTAATGATGTATTATTTTATATGTATTCTGTAATACATATCCATAAA
>NZ_WNXE01000994.1:0-606 GCF_010993615.1 Arhodomonas sp. KWT
GCACGGGGCGGGCTAGCCCTGGCCGCGCAGCCGGGCGAGGACCGCCTCGGCGATGTCCACCCGCACGGTGCCGCCGGTGACCAGCTCCTGGGCCACGGCGTCGACCTCGTCGCCGGTGGCGCCAGCCATCACGGCGATGTTCTTGGCGTGCAGGGCCATGTGGCCCTTCTGGATGCCGGTGGTCGCCAGCGCCTTGAGCGCGGCGAAGTTCTGGGCGAGCCCCACGGCAGCAATGTTCCGGGCGAGGCGCTCCGCGGTGGTCACCCCCATGATGTCGAGGCAGATGCGCGCGGTAGGGTGGGAGCGGGTCGCACCGCCTATGAGGCCGACCGCCAGGGGCATCTCCAGGGTACCGGTGAGATTGCCGTCGGCGTCCACCTCCCAGCGGGTGAGCGAGCGGTAGCTGCCGGTCTGCGCCGCGTAGGCGTGGGCGCCGGCCTCCACCGCGCGGGTGTCGTTGCCGGTGGCGAGCACCACGGCGCTGACACCGTTCATGATGCCCTTGTTATGGGTGGCGGCACGGTAGGGGTCCACCTCGGCGAAGTCATAGGCGGCGATCATGCCGTCGCGCACCGACGCGCCGCCGATGGCCTCCGGCGTCCACGT
>NZ_WNXE01000995.1:0-605 GCF_010993615.1 Arhodomonas sp. KWT
CTGGGCCGGCGTTGCGATGCGACGCTGCGGGTGGCGGCGCTTCGCGGTGTCGATCTGCCGGGGGTGCGCGTGGACCGGCGCCAGCGGACCGAGGCCGGGCGGCTGGCCGCGCAGCTGCGCGAGGCCATGGACCTGCCGGGCACCGCCGGCGAGGACGCGGATCTCGCCACGCAGGCCGGCACCGCGCTCCGCGCCGCCGCGGTGGCGATGCCGGAGCTGGTGCACGTGCGCCGCACCAAACGTCGGGAAGCACTGGCGAACGGGCAGGGCGAGGCGTTCCCGGTTGGCGACAGCCTGTTCGGCGAGGAGGACGAGGCCGCGCTGGTCCTCGACGATCACAGTGTCCCCGGCCGTCGCGGCACGCGGCAGAACGTCACCCTGGCCACCTGCCTGTCGCCGTTGCCGCTGGATGCGCTCCCTGAGCTGGGGATCACGGAGACCCGTCCCGGGCCTGCCGCGCTGGAGGACGACGCCCTGGTGGGTACGGTGGTCCACCATTATGCCGAGCGCACCATCCGCGAGGACCGCGAGGTCCTGACCGGCCCGGCGGCCCGGCGGGCCGCGGCCTCGCTGATCCTGGAAGACCGGCTGCTCGCCCCGGCGGG
>NZ_WNXE01000996.1:0-605 GCF_010993615.1 Arhodomonas sp. KWT
GCCGCCTCGCCGGCGAGGGTGAGGTCCTTGAGGCCGAGCGGCATGGGGAAGCCCGCGGGCTGGTATGTCCGGGCCGCGATCCGTGCACCGTAGCCCTGATGAACCGGACTCGCGAACAGGGTGCTCGAGAGCAGCTCATGGACGCTGTTGCGGTCGATGCCGTGGCCCTCGCACAGGGTATACGCCTCCCCCATGGCCTCGCTCGCCGCGGCGATCATGAAGTTGCCGGCGAGCTTGACGATGTTGGCCGCGCCGAGTTCATCGCCGAAGTCCCACACGCCGGCGCCCATGGCGTCCAGCAACGGCCGGGCGCGGGCCTTGGCGGCGGCGTCCCCGGACACGCAGATATTGAGCTTCGCCGCCTCGGCCATGTCCGGGCGCCCGAACACCGGCGCCACCAGGACCTGTTCGCCGTGCTCCGCATGCCGGCTCGCGAGCTCGCGGCTGGTCTCCGCCGCCACGGTGCTCATCATGACGTGCAAACCACCCTCACCCAGCCGTCCGGCGATACCGTCCTCGCCCAGGGTCACGGCACGCACCGCGGCATCGTCGGCGAGCATGGTGATGACCACGCCACCGCCGGTCACCGTGCCGGCCGGAGTGTC
>NZ_WNXE01000997.1:0-605 GCF_010993615.1 Arhodomonas sp. KWT
TCCTGCATGCGGTCGTGGGCGAAACGAAAGCTGCGGGAGACGACCCGGTCTCCGACCAGGGCGGGATCCCCCACGGGCAGTATGAACTCCTCGTCGAGCACCGGCCGCAGCAAATCGTAGACATCCGTCATCTCGCGCCCCGCCAGCCAGGCGAGGATATCGAGATCGAAAGACGTCCCGAGGCACGCCGCCCAGGAGAGTAGCTGCTGGCTCTCCCGCGGCAGCCCGTGCAGGCGGTGAAGCATCAGGTCGACGACCTGATCCGGCACCCCGGCACCGCGCACGGCGTCCAGGTCCCAGCACCACTGGCCGGCGTCGTCCATGAACAGCCAGCCCCTGTCCCGCATCGTGCGCAGCAGCTGCCAGATGAAGAATGGATTGCCGCCGCTGCGGTGCAGCACCTCCTTTGCCAGCTCCGCGACCTCACCGGCGGAGCGCCGGGCGCCCTCAGTCAGCAGCGTCGTCACGTCCGCCTCGGTCAACGGCGAGAGCTCCAGCGCACTGAGGGTAAACCGCCCCCGCTCCTGGAGCGTGCGCCGGGCCAGCATCAGTGGGTGGGTGGCGGGGACCTCGTCGTCCCGATAGGCGGCGATGATCAGCAGCGG
>NZ_WNXE01000998.1:0-605 GCF_010993615.1 Arhodomonas sp. KWT
GACGTGCTCGTCCTCAACCCCTCGCTCCACTACTGGGGCGACGTGGTCTCCGAGCGCGGGCTGGCGAAGCTGCGCGAACTCTGGCGCCGCCGCGGGCTCCCGGACGCGAGCGATTACTACAGCGTCGGCCACCCGCTGCTCGCCTCCCTCGGCGGCACCGGCCGGGAGTTCCTGGAACTGCTCCAGAACCACAGCGGCGACGACGCCTACCACTTCACCGAGCCGGCGGAGAACGCAGACCTCGGCCACCTGGCACGCCTGCAGGCGGATATCCTGGAGCTGCGCCGGCGCGGCGCGGACGGCGACGAGCCCGCCGTGGCGCTGAATCCGCAGGACACCTCCATCACCCTGCACGCCTGCCACAGCCCCATGCGCGAGGTGCAGGTACTCCACGACCGCCTGCGCCGGCTGTTCGCGGACACGGACCTCCAGCCCCGGGACGTCGTGGTGATGACGCCGGACATCGACCGCTACGCCCCCTACATCGAGGCGGTGTTCGGCAACGCCGCCGGCGAGCGCCACATCCCCTGGTCCGTGACCGACCGCGCGCTGCCCGGCGTGCACCCGGTGATCCGCGTGTTCACCCGGCTGCTGGAGCTGCCGCG
>NZ_WNXE01000999.1:0-605 GCF_010993615.1 Arhodomonas sp. KWT
GTCCACCGCCTCATCGGCGGCACCGACTACGCCGGCATCCTGGAGGGCGGGCGACTGGAGCCGGCACGGGAGTGGACGCTGCGCTGGCTCTACCACGACCCCCACGGGCCGGGCCCGGGGGGCCAGCAGTTCGCCCGCTACGACCGCTACGACTGATCCGGCAGGCCGCCCCGGGTGAGCGTCTGCGGATCGAGCAGCCGGTCCAGCTCCGCCTCCGAGAGGTCCGTCATCTCCCGGGCGACCTCGCGCACCGGCCGACCCTCCTGGTAGGCGCGCTTGGCGACGGCGGCCCCCTTCTCGTAGCCGATCACGGAGTTGAGCGCGGTCACCAGGATCGGGTTGCGCTCCAGCGCCTCGGACAGCCGCGCCTCGTTGACGGTGAAACCGGCGATGGCATCGTCGGCCAGAGAGCGCGAGGCGTTGGCCAGCAGCGTCTCGCTCTGGAGCAGGTTGTAGGCGATCACGGGCAGCATCACGTTGAGCTGGAAGTTGCCGCTCTGCCCGGCGATGCCCACGGTCGCGTCGTTACCCATCACCTGCGCGGCGACCATGGCCACGGACTCCGGGATCACCGGATTGACCTTGCCGGGCATGATGCTGCTGCC
>NZ_WNXE01000099.1:0-6347 GCF_010993615.1 Arhodomonas sp. KWT
CCGATATCCCCCTGGGCGTCCAGGGTCGCGGAGGCGGTACGGATGGCGTCGCCACCGGTGATGATGGCGCCGTCGCGGGAGGTCACCGACAGCGAGCCGGAGGGGTTCTCCACCCCGCCACCGAGGATCACGTCCCCACCGCTGTCGACATTGATGCGTCCGTTGTCGTAGCCGGAGAAGTCGATATCGATGGGATAATCGACCCGGGCGGAGCGCTTCACCTCCAGTTTGCCCCAGCGGGGAAAGTGGTAGGCCCACCGCGTCTTGAGGTCCTCATCGAGGACGTCCATGCCGTTGTCGCAGGTTTTCCCCACCTCGTCGGGGCAGCCGTAGGCATAGGTCATGCTCCACGTGAAGTTGCTGCCGAAATCGGCACTCGACTTCTGCCAGTAGGCGGAGTCGTCCGACGTGTCGCGGACCAGGTGTCCGTCCTCGCTGGTCCGCCACGGATCGTGACTGTCACTGAACTTCCATTTGCCCAGCCATCCGCCGAGGTCGTCGCCGTCCTCGTAGTCGCTGTCGCGGCTGAAGGTCGCCTGCTCGCTCCACTCCCAGCGCGTTCCCGACTGCGGCGTGAAGCTGTCGGAGCTGCCGCTCGCGGCGACCTCCCGCGCGTTCTCGATGGACTGCCCGTCGGTGCCGTCGGCGATGAATTTGCGTATGCCCTCGCCCTGGGTGTAGCGATACCACGCGGTCAGGTCCTTGAGCTCGTCGGCGATGATCACGGTGCCCACCGCGCCGTCACCGGTGCCCAGGCGGTTGACGCGCAGGTCGTGGGCGGTCTGGTTGTCGATGTCGATGTGACCGTAACCGCTCTCGACATCGATCGTGCCCTGATCGGAGGAGCTGATGACCTTGCCCTTGAGGTAGAGATAGCCGCCGCCGGAGGCGCTCACGTCCTCGATCTCGACCTGGTCCGTACCGAAGTCATAGTAGGCCCGGATCGCCTCGTCGCTGTCGACGTTCGCATCGCCGAGGTAATCGAGATACAGGTACGGGATCTCGCCCTTGCCGGATTTCACCCCCGCCTGGTTCTTCATCAGATCGACCCAGTCATCGAGCTCCGGCGTGATCACCACGTTGCGCTCGGTGGTCCGGCCGGTGCTGATGGTGCCGTTGATGTCGATGATGTCGGCGTCGATGGCGACGGCCTCCGCACCCCGCCAGGTCTGCGTGCCCGTGTCGGCGTCGTCGATGGAGTCGGCCGTTTTGTCCAGGCTCCAGCCCGTGGGGACCACCGGCACGTGGGACTGGCGGTCGGCATCGCCGTCGCCGTCGATATCCATGACATGGGTGACCATCCCGCCCGGGACGTCGTAGGACTCGGCCGTTCCCACCGTGCAGTTACTGGTGGCCGTACCGTCGTACTGACCGGGGATGCAGCCGCCGAACAGGATCGTACTCTCGCCCGCGTATTCGTCGCCGCCGCTGGTGAAGTGCTCGTCGTCGTTGAGCAGGTCGTCGTTATAGTCATCGAGCAGATCGCCGTAGTAGGCGTTCGCCGCGTATACGACCACCTCGACCACGTCGTCGGGCAGGTCGGCGTAGTCGTCCCAGATGTCCGACGGCCTCTGGCCCGGGGACCAGTACTCGGCCTCCTGCGGGGCGACGATCATCGGCCCCTCCACCGCCACCGAGACGTTGCGGCCCAGGACGCTGGCGAGCGACGCGAAGGCGCCGTTGGCCACCGAGATATCGATGGTGCCGCTCACGTTACTGACGGTGTCCTCCTGGAACAGCGCCGGACCGTAGCCGGCGTTGTTCAGGGTGTCCTCCATGGTGTTGCGGATGCGCACGGTCGCATCGTCGCCGGCCCCGGCGGTGTCGACACCCACGGAACCGTCCACACCGTCCGCCACGCCGGTATAGACGACGCTCCCACCGGGGTTGTCCGGGATCGTCACCGAGCCGAGGCGCAGGTAGCGGGCGCTGTCGTTGATCACGGAGATGGTCGGGCCGCCGTTGGCGTGGATGCCGCCGCTGCCGGTAATGCTGTCGGCGCGCAGGATCACGTCGCCACCGGCCGCGAACAGACCGTCGAGGAACCAGGCGTCGACGTCCCGGTCCACGATGCCCTGCTTGATCACCGCCGCGACCTTGGAGTCGATGTTCGAGGCCTCGATCAGCGAGGTGGGATTGAAGCGCTGCTCCCGGCCGATGAACGGCGCCGCGTCGTCGTTGTAGGTGAGCTTGCCGTCCTCGTCGATGTGGATGTCGAGCCGATCGAAGATGCCGGCGGTGACACTGCCGTCGACGACCAACGAGGCCGAGGACGAGGCCTGGCGGGAGGAGTCCTTGTCCTCGATCGGGATGAACCCGGCCTGGAAACCCTTGGCCAGCCCCTCGACGGTGTTGTTGACGGTCTCGTTGTAGGCCGTGATCTCCACGTCCCGGCCCGCGCTCACGGTGGCGCCGGAGCCGATGTCCACGCTGGCGCTGGAGGACTGGTCGGCGGCCGCGGAGGCGTCCGCTATGGCAATGACCCCCCTCACCAGGCTGTTGGCGGTGGTGATGGTGGTCAGGCGGTTGTCGCGGCCGAGATCCGCCGCCTGTCCGGGCGCCAGGGTGAGGTAGCCCCAGGCGGTCAGGCTGGCGTCGTCGGCGACGGTGATGGACTGATTGTCGCGGACCGTGGTCGTGGCGCTCGCATCGGTGGCAGCGGCACCGCCCCAGGTCCTCGCCGTGGCGTCGTGCACGACGCTCGAGAACGCCAGGGTATTGACGCTGATATTCCCCCGCGAGGACAGCGTGGCCTCGCCGATGCTGACGTCGGTGTCCATGGTCGCGTCGATCGCGGACGCCACGCCGCCGGCCGCGAATCCGCCGTTGGTGGCGAACACGGCATTCTCCGCCGCCGAGAGATCGGTAACCGCCTCCAGGACCAAGTCGGGCGTGGAGCCGTCGTTGGACTGCTCACCCACGGACAGGGTCGCGCCGTCCGCGACCTCTGTCGTCGTGGCGATATCGAGCGTGGTCTCGTGATCCGCGGCCTGGCCGGTGGCGACGCCGCCGGACGCGGCGTCGACGGTGGTGTCGTCCGGGTGGCGGCTGCTCACGTCGCTCTTGGCACGCAGGGTCGCACCGTTGGCGACGTGAAGCGCGCTGCCGCCGAAGTGCACGGTGCTGGAGGAGGTCAGCGCGGCATCGGAGAAGGCCCCGCTGACGCCGACCAGCGAGGCGTTGACGCTGTCGGCACGGCTGCCGTAACCGCCGTTGTAGGCGCTGACTATCTCGGCCTTCTCGGCGGTAACCGTGCCGCCGTCTCCGACCGCCGCGCGGGCCGCCCCCCTGCTGTCGGTGTAGGCCGCGGCGGCGTTCCCCGAAACCACCCCGCCGCTGCCGGCCACGGCATCGGAGACGTTGAGCTGATTCGCCGTGGCCTTCACCGTCAGGTCGCTCAGCGAGTCATCGGCTCCCAGCTCGAAGCCATCGCCCAGGCCTGCCGTGGTGTCGGTCTCACCGCTCGCCCGGGCCAGCGCGAGACCGACGGCGAGCGCGCCGCCGACGGAGTAGCCGCGGGCCTCGGCACGGCGTTCGCCGTCGCTGGTCGCAGTCACCGACAGGGCGCCGCCCTCCATGCCCAGGCCGGTTCCGACGCCGGCGGTCACGGTGTCGGTGCCGTAGGCGAACGCCGCGCTCGCGTCGGCACCGACCAGGGCACCGCCGCTGGCGCTGAACGAGGTGGCCGTGACGTCGGCACTGTCGTTGTCCGCAGGTGTGGCGGTGACCGTGAGGCCGTCACCGTCACGCACCGAGACGTCGTTCCCCACGGTCGCGGAAACGTCCACCGCGCTGTCGGCGAAGGCCAGCGATGCCCCCATGGACACGCCGAGGCTGACTGCAGCCCCCTGGGACTCGACATCGAGGCCACCGCCGTACACCGCCTTCACCGTGGCATCGGCATTGAGGTTGACCCCGTCGCCGACGGACGCCGCGACGGAGGCCCGGTCGTTGCCGTCGTCGTCCTTCGGCGGCGCGAGATTGCGGCCGATGGCCACCGCACCGTTGGCCGCACCACCGAGGCCCCCCGCAGCGCTGCGGGCGATCACGTCGGTGGTCCCGGTACCCTGCCCCGTGACAGTCAGGCTCCCGGCGGTCACCGTGCCGGCTGCGAGCACCTCCGCGGCGACCGCCGAACGACGCTCACCCACGGCGATAGAGGCACCGACCGCACCGATGCCGCCGATGCTCGCGGCATCGGCCTCGGAATCCACGCCGAGGGTGTCCTTGGCGGTGACGGTTATCGTGCCGTCATCCACGTCCGCGCTTCCGCCAAGGCGGGCGGTGACACTGTTCTCCAGGCGCGCCACCGACACCGCGGCCCCGAGACCGGCGGCGAAGCCGGCACTGCCCGTGGCCGCCAGCACGTCCACCGCCTTGTCGTCGCCGTCGTCCATGGCGTCGGCCCTGACGGTCAGCGACGATGCGTCGAGCTCGCCGGTGTCCACCCCGGCGATCACCGCCGAGCGCAGGAAGGTCATGCCGGCCGCGGCGCCGATCGAGCCGCCGCCGGCCTGCACGTTGCCCGCCCGGTTGCTGCTGGCCAGCCTTTCGCTGGCATGAACGTCCACGGCACCGCCGGCATTCACGCTGCCGCCGGAGATGGTCGCCGCCGTCTCCTGGGCGTTGTCCGCCGTGAGGGCGTCGCTGACGGAGAAGGCGGCGCCGTCGTTCACCGCCTTGTCCTCGTTGTCGTCTGCGCTGTCGTGGAACACACCGCCACCAGTGTCCGCGCCGGCGGCGACGTCCGCGCGCTGCGTCATCGTCGTCGCGCTGCCGCCACCGATGCTGTCGAACTCGCTCAGGGTGCCGGCGCCGTCATGGTCGAGCTCGGAGCCGGCGGAGACGTCGACGGCGGCGTCGACGTCCGACTCGTCATCGCTGTAGCTGTAGACCGGAGAGCCCGGCCCCACGAGCAGCAGGCCGATGGTCCCGCCTATGGCGGCACCGCCGGGGGCCGCGCCGCCGTTGACCGTGAACAGCCCCGCATCGAGGGTGTGCTCGGCGGTGACATTCACGGCGCCGCTGGTACGCACGTCCGAGCGATCCACGAAGGCCCGGGTGGCGTTGTTGGTGACCACCACGTTGGCGCTCGCCCCGAGCACCGAGCCGGGCCCGGTGGCGACGCCGGCGGACCCGGCGTTTCCGGTCACGGCGGTGTCATCCTCGGCGAGTACCGACAGTGACCCGGCACGGGAGTCGGCGGCGCCGCTCTCGCCCCGGAGGGTCGCCCCCCGCACACCCGCCCGGGTCACGTTGCGGGCGAGCAGCACGTTGGCCGAGCCCGCCACGCCGCCGCCGGCGGTGAACGCGGCGGCGGCGGCATTCGCGACCAGATCCGTGTCCGAGTGCGCCTTGACGTTCACCGCGCCGCCAGCGTTCACCGTCGTGGTTACGTATTCAGGCGGCGCGCCGTCGTTCTGGCCGGCATCCGGGTCCTCGCCTCCCAGCCAGGCGTCAACCACCGTCTCGTTGATTCCGAGGGCAAAGGCGCCCCCGGCGGAGCCACCACCGGCCACGGCGCTGCCGACGTTGGCGGACATCCGGGCGGTGTCGTCGGCATCGATGGTGAGGGCGCGGACCGTCGCGGTGCCGCCGCGCAGGCGTGCCGTGGTCTCGCCGGCGAGCCGGATCGCCCCCATGGTGATCGTGCCGTTGCCGGCGGCGGCGCTGGCGCTGGTCACGAAGTTCGCCGCGCCGCGGGCGCTGTCCGCCTGGATACCGAGGTCGCCGCCGGCATGGATCGTCGCATCGTCGGCGTACGCGCTCGTGGTGTGGTCAATGGCGGTCACATCCAGGGAGCCGCTCAGCGCCGCAATGCCGCTCACCGCACCGCTGAAGAGGTAGCCGATGCTGTAGACATTGCTCGCGGCGGCGATGTCGACGTTCTGGGCCGCCCCGCCGCGTTGCCCGTTGATGGTCGCGGCGTCGACGTAGGCCGAGGTGGTACCGCCGAGCACCGACGTGTTGCCGACTCCGGCCATGGCGGCGGAGCCGGACGGGTTGGGCAGGGTCGCTGCACCGGCGGCCGAGAGCGAGCCCACCTGCTGGCTGGAGCTCGCGTTCACCGCGAGGCCGGAGACCCCGCGGGTGTCGCGCTCCAGCTCCGAGAACGGATCGAACGCGGACGCGTCGTCCCAGCCCGTGGGGTCCGGGGCGTCGTCTATGGCCGCGGCGTCCACCGTCAGCTTGTTATCCGCGTCGCCGTCGGCCTGCACCACCGTATCGGCGCCGGCGATATACGCCTCGGTGGTCGAGGTCAGCAGGTTGACGCCGAGGGCCCCGGCCGCGCCAACGCGGGTTCCGCCGATGGACAACGCCCCGCCGACGGTCTGGATGCGGTTGTC
>NZ_WNXE01000099.1:6445-9034 GCF_010993615.1 Arhodomonas sp. KWT
TTCCCAGATTGCCGTCGGAGGCGACGTGGGCACCGCCGTCGATGGCGGCGGTCACGTCGGCGTCGAGGATGTTCACCGCCAGCGAACCGGCGATCCCCGCCTTGCCTCCGCCGCCGAGACCCACCGCCGCGCTGCGGATTGTCTGGTCCGCCAGTGCGTCGATGGTGATCCGCCCCGCGCCGAGCCCCTGCACGTCGCCCTGATCGTCCAGGGCGGCGCCGGTGATGGTCGCCGTGGTGGCGGTATCGATCCGGTTGACCGTGGATGCCTGGCCACCGCCGAGGGTCGATCCGAGCCCGGCGGAGATGGCGTAGGCGTAGACGGAGGAGGTGTCGTCGGCGTCGACGTCCAGGGTGCCGGCATCGCCGTGGACGCGCCTGACGGTGACGGTGTTCGCCGAGGCGATACTGCCGCTGGCGGCGGCACCGGCGACCGCGGCCTTGTTGGCGACCGCACCGGCAACGCCGAGACCGTAGACGGTGCCACTCGAGATCGAGGACAGCGTGGCGGTGCCGGCGACATCCAGGCCGGTGTCGATGAGATCGACGCTGCGGGTCTGCGCGATGGTGCCCACGGCGGCGCCGCCGCCCACGGCCAACGAACCGCTGCCGTTGAGGTTGCCCGCCAGCGTGGCGATACGGCTGGCACCGCCGGTGTCGTCGACGGCGCCGTCCCTGACGCGGGCATTCAGGGTGCCCGCGCTCAGCGTGCCGCCCTCGACGTGCACGCCGGCACTGTCCTTGATGCGGTTGAACGACGCGGCTCCCCCGGCCGCGACCTTCTGCGCGGCCTGGCCGCCGACCGCCAGGGAGACGATCTCGTTGATGGCCGCGGAGTCCAGGGTGAGGGTGCCGTCTCCGGCGTCGATGGCGCTGTCCTCGACCCGGGTCTCGCGCGTGCCGTCGGTGAGGTTGATGGACACCGCCCCGCCCACCGCGGCCTTCCCGGAGGCCAGGACGCTGCCCGCCGCGGACCAGATGCTGCTGCCGCTGTCGGGCTGGGCGGTGGTGAAGGTCACATCCTCGGCGGTGATGCCGGCATCCCGCACCGTGGTCTTCACCGAGCCGCCGATACGGTTGTAGCTCAGTGCACCGCCGATGGCGGCACTCTTGGACACCGCGCCGCTGACCGCCCCCGCACGGATGGCCTCGCTGCGGTCCGCGTCCACCGTCAGCCCGCCGCCGGCGTCAAGGTCGGCGTACTCCAGACCGGCATCGACGCTGCCGGCGACGTCTGTCACGCCGATCGCCGCGCCGGTAGCGGCCTTGCTCGCGGCGGAAAACGCCCCGGAAAAGGCGTAGTAGCCGCCGCTGTGGCTGGCACCGATATCCGCGTCGCCGGTCGAGGCGTCCAGGCGGGCGCCATCGGCATCACCCACCAGGGCCGTCACCGTGCCGCGCTCCACCAGCGCGGTCGCCGAGCCGAGGACGGCGGCGGATTTCGAGCCACCGGCACCGGCCGCCACGCCCACCGTCTCGACACCGTTGACCGCGGAGACATCCAGTCCCCCGCTGAGCGTCAGCCCGTGACCGCCGCCGGGTGCGGCAAGGCCGCTGACGGTCGCGGTGTAGTCGGAGCCGCTGTAGATCACGCCGGCGGAGCCGCCACCGGACGCCTTGCCGCCGGCCGCGAGGTTGCCGGCAATCCCGATGACGAACTCGCCGGCGAGCGAGGCATCGAACAGCGACTGGGACTCGGCGGTACTGTCGTCCTCGCGCAGGTCCTCCTTCTCGGTCTCCACGGTGGTGTCGAGGTCGCCGAGCGTCGCGCCGGTGAAATCCAGCCCTGCGCCGTCGAGGCTGTCGCCGGCGGCATCGGCGAACAGCGGATCGAAATCGTCCATTCCGGTGACGCTGTGGGCGGCGACGTCGAGGGTCGCCGCGTCGACGTGGGTGCTGCCCCCGCCGTCCACCCGGGCGGTCACGCTGTTGCCAAGGTAGACCATGGTCCCGGAGCCGGACAGCGCGGCCCCCTGCGCCCCGGAAACCGCCGCCCCCAGGGCGCCGGCGAGCACCCGGGAGCGGCTCGCGGCCTCCACCGTCACGTCGTCCGCTCCGGTCACCGTGGTGCCGTCCAGCGCCGCGATCAGGCTGTTGGCGACCGTGCCCACCGTGAGCGCACCGCCGGCGCTGGCCCCCCGGCCACCGGTATTGCCCGCCAGGGCGCCACCGCCCAGGAGGCTGCGCGTGCGGTCATAGGCGCGGACGTTCACATCGTTTGCCGTATTCCCGTCATCCGCCAGGGTGAGGCTGCTGGCGGTCACGGCGGCCTCGGTGGTCTGCCCGTTCACGCCGACGGAGCCGGACATCGCCACCGAGAGGCTGTCGGACTGGCTGGTATCCACCGCGAGACCGGCGCCGAAGGCCACGTGGTCGCCACCGGAGATGGCGGCGACATCCAGCCCGCCGAGGGCGTCGGCGGAGATGCCGCTCACGGTTGCCCGGGTGCTGCCCCGGATCCAGTCGAAGGCCAGCGCACCGGACAGCGCCGAGCTGAACTTGTCGCGCTTGCCGCCCCCCATGGTGATGGCGCCGGCGCCGGAACCGCTGTACTGCTGGATCTGGCTGAGCGCCGCCACGTCGACGTCCG
>NZ_WNXE01000099.1:9132-10793 GCF_010993615.1 Arhodomonas sp. KWT
GACGTCCGCGGCCTGCGCCGCGATGGTGACGTCGTTCAGGGCCGCCCGCGTGCGCTGGTTGGAGACGTTGAACGTCGCCGACCCCGCACCGGAGAGCTTCGCCGGCAGCGAGCGGTCGCTCTGCTGGATGTCGTTGTCGGCGCTCTTGCTGTCGCCGTCCGAGGAGAAATAGCCCGCGAGGTTACCGCCCCAGGTGGAGAGCTTGTCCAGGGCCGGCTGTGCCTTGTCCGTGATGGTGCCGATCAGGCCGTCGCCACGGGACCGGGTGTCGTCGCTGCGTTTGGCGGTGTTGTCGCTGTCCTTGTTGCCGCTCGCCCGTGCCAGCGCCCCGGCCACGGCGAACGCGCCGTTCTGGCCGCGGGACTCCGCGCCGAGATTCAGACCGTCCACCGACCAGGTGGCGGCGGCGCCGGCGTCGCGGGCCGTGACCCAGCCCGGCCGCCACGCGGCGGTGTCACCGACCTGGGCCCGCACGTCGGTATCGACGTTGTTGAGTGCGAACCCCGCACCGATGCCCACGTTCTCGCTGAGCGCCACCGCCCCGACCGCGCTCCACTGGCCGAGGTCGTGGGTCGCGCCGATGTCCACCACGCCCGCGTTCACCGTGGTGGAGGCGTCGACCGCGGCGACCACGTCGCTCGCGACGTCGTTCACCGCCGCGGAGCCGTTGCCGGCCACGCTCTTGCCCTTGCCGGCGGAAGGCGAGACCAGCAGCCGCAGGTTGCGCTCGCTGGCCGCGACATCGAACGCCGGCGCGGTGACGGTGCCGTTGACCCCCGTCCCGGCCGTCGCGCTGGAGTCGTGGGTCGCGATGTTCAGGCCGGCCCCGACCGAGCCGCCCTCCGCGCTGTTCCCGAAGAGCAGCGGCCCGAGGTTGCCCGCCACCGCGAGGCGTTCGATGGCGTTGTCGGCGTGGATGCCGACACCGCCATCCCAGTCCTGCTCGGCGTCGGTCAGGGCATCCGTACCCTCGACCCGGCCGGACAGCAGCCAGCGCGCCGTGAGCGCACCGGTGTCGTCGTACTCGCGGTGGAGCACGCTGCTCCAGGGCGCCGGGTCGGCGGCGCTGGACTCCAGCGTCACGCCGTTGCCCACCCAGGCCTCGGCGTCGATGTCGGTCTCCATCACCGAGATCGCACCGGCCGCGGCGAGGTCGTCGGCCTCGCCGGAGGCCCGGGCGTACTGGCTCGGCAGGTTGTAGAGCGCATCCCCCGCGTCGTAGACGTCTTTCGCCCGCTCGAGCAGCGAGAGGTAGCCGTCCCACTGGTCCATGTCCGCCAGGGCGTCGTCCAGGTCGGTCTGCAACGGCACCGCATTGCGCGCGCCGACACCGATGTTCGCCGCGGTGACGGAGCTGTCGTCACCGACCCAGGCCCGGGTGTCGTGGGCGGTGTTGCTGTAGACCAGCGCGACACTGAGCCCGACCGCCGCCTTGTCCTTGCGCTTGGCACTGGCATTGACGGCGCTGACCGCGTAGTTGCGCAGGTTCGCCTGGCGCTGCAGGGACTGGACGGCGACGTTGCCGTCCACGGTGACGTCCGCGCCACCGCCGGTGCCGAGCTCGGCGATCGCGGTGTGATCCGCGTCGGCGATCGCGACCGCGGACCCCAGGCGCAGCGGCGTGGAGCCGCTGCCGCCGTCGCTGGCGGCGAGATTGAACG
>NZ_WNXE01000009.1:0-3867 GCF_010993615.1 Arhodomonas sp. KWT
CCCGAGGCCGGGGCGAAGGCCGGGACCGATCCGGCGGAGCAGCCGGCGCCGGCGGCGGCCGATACCCCGGCGGCGGCGCCGTCGCGCACCGCGCGGGACCGGCTGAAGCTGCTGAAGTCCCTCCACGAGGACGGCCTGATTACCGATGAGGAGTACAGCCGCAAGCGTCGGGAGGTCCTCGAGACCCTCTGAGGCGCCCGCCTTGTCGTTGCGGGGGCGCCCCGTCCGGGGGCGTCCCCGCCATTCCCGCCCCCTTCTCCAGGTCCGCCCGCCGCGGCTGTCCCAGCCGCTGGACCGGTCATCGGTTTAATCTGTACCAAAAGAGTCCGTTTTGAGTTAGAATCCGGACTGCGATGATACGAATTAACCGTGAAACCGACTACGGCATCGGCATCCTGTCGATGCTGGCACGCGATGACGACGCGCGGGTGACCGCGGCGACGCTCGCGGACCGGCGTGGGCTGCCGCAGCCGATGGTCAGCAAGATCCTCAAGCACCTGGCACGGGCCGGCATCCTGGTCTCGTACCGTGGTGCCAAGGGTGGCTACGGCCTCGCCCGGCGCCCGGAGGAGATCACGGTGGCGGAGATCATTGCCGCGCTGGAAGGCCCCATTTCGCTCACCGAGTGTGTGGAGGAAGGGGTCGAGGCCTGCCAGTACAGCAACTACTGTACGGTCAGCGGCAACTGGACCCGAATCAACCGGGTGGTGCACGAGGCGCTCTCGTGCATCACCCTCGCCGAGATGAGTGCCCCGGAGCCCGACATGCCTGGCACCGCCGGGCCGGGTGCCCGTGACGAATTTCCCATTGAGTTTTCCGGAGTCCGCTATGTCAGCGACGTCTAAGACCCTGGAAGAAGTGACCACCCGCGGCTACGAGGCGGGCTTCATCACTGACATCGAGCAGGAGTCGGCACCGCCGGGCCTGAACGAGGAGATCATCCGCTTCATCTCCGCCAAGAAGGAGGAGCCGGAGTGGATGCTGGAGTGGCGCCTGGAGGCCTACCGGCAGTGGCAGCAGATGCCGGAGCCGGACTGGGCGAAGGTCAACTTCGAGCCGATCGACTTCCAGGCGATCTCGTACTATGCCGCGCCGAAGGAGCGCCCGGAGAGCCTGGACGAGGTGGACCCGAAGCTGCTCGAGACCTACGAGAAGCTCGGCATCCCCATGCACGAGCGCGAGATGCTCGCCGGCGTAGCGGTGGACGCGGTATTCGACTCGGTGTCCGTGGCCACCACCTACAAGGACAAGCTCGCCGAGCACGGCATCGTGTTCTGCTCGATGTCCGAGGCGATCCGTGAACATCCGGAGCTGGTGCGCAAGTACCTCGGTACCGTCGTGCCCCAGGGCGACAACTTCTTCGCCGCGCTGAACTCGGCGGTGTTCTCGGACGGGTCGTTCGTGTTCATCCCCAAGGGCGTGAAGTGCCCGATGGAGCTGTCCACGTACTTCCGCATGAACGCCGGCCACACCGGGCAGTTCGAGCGCACGCTCATCGTGGCCGAGGAGGGGGCGTCGGTCTCCTACCTCGAGGGCTGCACCGCGCCCATGCGCGACGAGAACCAGCTCCATGCCGCGGTGGTCGAGCTGGTGGCGCTGGACGACGCCCAGATCAAGTACTCCACGGTCCAGAACTGGTACCCGGGCGACGAGAACGGCAAGGGCGGGATCTACAACTTCGTCACCAAGCGCGGCCTGTGCGCCGGCGACCGCTCCAAGATCTCGTGGACCCAGGTGGAGACCGGCTCCTCGGTGACCTGGAAGTACCCGAGCTGCGTGCTTCGCGGCGACGACTCGGTGGGCGAGTTCTACTCCGTGGCCGTGACCCGCCACCGCCAGCAGGCGGACACGGGCACCAAGATGATCCACATGGGGCGGAACACCCGCAGCACCATCGTCTCCAAGGGCATCTCCGCCGGCCACGGCCAGCAGAGCTACCGTGGCCTGGTGCGGATCACGCCCAAGGCGCAGGGCGCGCGCAACTACTCGCAGTGCGACTCCATGCTGATGAGCTCGACCTGCGGGGCGCATACCTTCCCGTACATCGACGTGCAGAACCCCACCGCGCAGGTGGAGCACGAGGCGACGACCTCGAAGATCAGCGACGACCAGGTGTTCTACTGCAACCAGCGCGGTATCGACACCGAGGACGCCGTCTCGCTGATCGTCAACGGCTTCTGCAAGGAGGTGTTCCGCACCCTGCCCATGGAGTTCGCCGTGGAGGCGCAGAAGCTCCTCGAGGTCACCCTCGAGGACAGCGTGGGCTGAACCGCGCACGAGACACCGTGGCAGCGCCCCGCGACGAGGGCGCGCCGCCGAACCGGACCCGCAAGAATTCGCTGGAGGCCAGACATGGCACTGCTGGAGATCAGGAACCTGCACGCCTCGGTGGACGGCACCGAGATCCTCAAGGGCATCGACCTCGACATCGAGCCGGGGAAGGTGCACGCCATCATGGGCCCGAACGGCTCGGGCAAGAGCACGCTCTCCAAGGTGCTCGCCGGTGACGAGCGTTACGAGGTCACCGCCGGCGAGATCCGCTACCGTGGCCGCAACCTTCTGGAGCTCGCGCCGGAGGAGCGCGCCCGGGAGGGTATCTTCCTCGGCTTCCAGTACCCGGTGGAGATCCCCGGCGTGTCCAACACCTACTTCCTCAAGGCCGCGCTCAACGCGATCCGCAAGTACCGCGGCCAGGAGGAGCTCGACGCGATGGAGTTCCTGCAGCTCATCCGCGAGCGCGCCAAGACCGTGAAGCTCGACGAGTCGCTGCTCCAGCGCCCGGTCAACGAGGGCTTCTCCGGCGGCGAGAAGAAGCGCAACGAGGTCTTCCAGCTGGCCGTGCTCGAGCCCATGCTCGCGATCCTCGACGAGACCGACTCCGGGCTCGACATCGACGCGCTGCGCACGGTCGCCGACGGCGTCAACGCCATGCGCGACGACGAACGCGGCTTCCTGGTGATCACCCACTACCAGCGGCTGCTCGAGCACATCGTGCCGGACACCGTGCACGTGCTGGTCAACGGCCGGATCGTGCAGACCGGCGGTAAGGAGCTGGCCGAGGAGCTCGAGCGCTCCGGCTACGCGCTGTTCGACGACGAGGCGGCGTAAGGGGGTCCCATGGAAGCAGTGGCTGAAACCCAGAGCGTCTACCGGCAGGCCTTCGATGCCGGTGACGACGGCCGCCCGGCCTGGCTCGCGCCGCTGCGTCGGCGTGCCATCGAGGCCTTCGAGGCCCGCGGCCTGCCCGGCCCCAAGCAGGAGCCCTGGCGGAAGACGCCGCTGGCGCCGCTGACCGGGCAGAGCTTCCCGGTCGCCGACGGCGGTGGTTCGGTATCGCCGGAGCTGGCGCGGCGTGTCGGCGAGCTCGCCGGCGAGGCGCACCTGCTGGTCTTCGTCGACGGCACCCTGGACACCGGGCTGTCGAACCTCGGCGAACCCGGCCGCGGGCTCACCGTGGCGCCGCTGTCCGAGTACGGCGACGACGCCCCGGCGGCGGTCACCGATCGTATCGGCAGCGGTGCGCCCATCGCCGAGCAGCCGTTCGCGGCGCTCAATACCGCCTTCTTCCGCGACGGCGCGTTCGTACACGTTGCCCGCGGCCAGGCGGTGGAGCGGCCGGTGGTCGTGGTGCACGTGGACACCGGCGAGGCCGACGGCCGCGCCGTCTACCCCCGCGTGCTGGTGCACGCGGAGTCGGCCGCGGAGGTGCGGTTCATCGAGCACTTCATCGGTGCCGACGGCGCCAACACGCTGACCGCGCCGGTCACCGAGGTCATCGCCGAGGACGGCGCCATCGTCACCGGCTACCGCCTGCAGGAGGCCGGCGACGGCGATCTCCACGTGGGCACGGTCCACGTCGCCGCTGCC
>NZ_WNXE01000009.1:3963-17571 GCF_010993615.1 Arhodomonas sp. KWT
GGCGCCATCGTCACCGGCTACCGCCTGCAGGAGGCCGGCGACGGCGATCTCCACGTGGGCACGGTCCACGTCGCCGCGGCCCGCGACGCGCAGGTGGCGCTGCACGCCTTCGCCACCGGGGCGCGCCTGGCGCGCACCGACGTCCACGCGGACATCAACGACGCGGGCGCCGACGTGACCCTCAACGGCCTGTATCTCACCCGTGGCCGGCAGTTCTGCGACTTCCACACGTGGGTGAACCACAACACCGAGCACGGCACCAGTCACCAGCTGTTCAAGGGCGTGCTCCAGGGCCGCTCGGAGACGGTGTTCGACGGCGTGGTGCGGGTGGCCGAGGGCGCCCAGAAGACCGACGCCCAGCAGCAGAACCGCAACCTGCTGCTCGACAAGCTGGCGCTGGCGCACTCCAATCCGCGGCTCGAGATCTACGCCGACGACGTCAAGTGCGCCCACGGCTCGACGGTGGGCGAGCTCGACGACGAGGCGCTGTTCTACCTGCGCTCCCGGGGCATCGGCCCGGCGGACGCCCAGGCCATGCTGACCCTGGCCTACGCCAGCGAGATGCTGCAGCCCATCCGGCTGCAGACGGTTCACGATCACGTGCGGGGACGGCTGCTCGAGTGGCTGCCCGGCGACGAGACGGTGAGGAGCGTGATATGAGCACCGTGGAGCCCGTGACGGAGCATCAGGCGCCGGTGTCGGCCCATCGCGAGGATTTCCCCATCCTCGCCCGGCCGATGAACGGCCGGCCGCTGGCGTTCCTCGACAGCGCGGCGAGCGCGCAGAAGCCGGCGTGCGTGATCGACGCCGAGGCCCGCTGCTATCGCGAGTACTACGCCAACATCCACCGTGGCGTCTACCAGCTCTCGCAGCGCTCGACGGACGCCTACGAGGGGGCGCGCAAGCGCGTGGCGGCGCTGCTCAACGCCCCGGATCACCGCGAGGTTGCGTTCGTGCGGGGCACGACCGAGGCGATCAACCTCGTCGCCCACAGCTTCGTGCGCCCGCAGCTGCAGCCGGGTGACGAGATCCTGATCACCGGCATGGAGCACCACTCCAACATCGTGCCGTGGCAGCTCATCTGCGAGGAGACCGGGGCGAAGCTCGTGGTCTCGCCGGTGACCGACACCGGCGAGGTGGACGTCGACGACTTCCGCGGCCGGCTCGGCCCGCGGACGCGGTTCGCGAGCATCACCCATGTCTCCAACGCCCTGGGCACGATCAATCCCGTCGCCGAGATGATCGCGGCCGCGCGCGAGGCCGACGTGCCGACGCTGGTGGACGGCGCCCAGGGCGTGCCCCACATGGCGGTGGACGTGCAGGCGCTGGGTTGCGATTTCTACTGCTTCTCGGGGCACAAGCTCTACGGTCCCTCGGGCGTCGGTGCCCTGTGGGGGCGTTTCGAGCTGCTGCGGGGCATGCGCCCCTACCAGGGTGGCGGCGAGATGATCCGCTATGTGACCTTCGAGAAGTCCGATTTCGCGCCGCCGCCGCAGCGTTTCGAGGCGGGTACGCCGAACATCGCCGGCGCCATTGCCCTGGGCGAGGCCGTGGACTACGTACGCGGCATCGGGCTGGAGCGCATCGGCGCCCACGAGCAGGCGCTGCTGGCCTACGCCACCGAGCACCTGGAGGCCATCGAGGGGCTGCGCATCATCGGCAATGCCGCGCACAAGGCGGGGGTGATCTCCTTCGTCCTCGACGGCGTGCATCCCCACGATATCGGCACCATCCTGGACCAGGAGGGGGTCGCCGTGCGCGCGGGGCACCACTGCGCGCAGCCGGTGATGGACCGCTTCGGCGTGCCGGCGACGGTGCGCGCCTCCTTCGGCCTGTACAATAGCCGGGAAGACGTTGACGCGCTGGTCAACGCCCTCCATCGAGTCAAGGAGTTCTTCGGCTGAATGTCTGAGCTGCGCGATCTGTATCAGGAGGTCATCCTCGACCACAACAAGCACCCCCGGAACTTCCATCCGGTGGATCCGCACTCCCACGAGGCGGACGGCTACAACCCGCTGTGCGGCGACCGCGTCCACCTGGAGCTGCAGGTCGACGACAACGGGGTGATCGAGTCCATCGGGTTCCAGGGCGACGGCTGTGCCATCTCCACCGCCTCCGCCTCGATCATGACCGAGGCGCTCAAGGGCCACACGGTGGAGGAGGCGAAGGCGCTGTTCGAGCGCTTTCGCCACCTGGTGACCGAGGACGACGCCGAGGTGGACCCGTCCATGGGCAAGGTGGCCGTGCTCGCCGGTGTGCGCGAGTTCCCCATGCGCGTGAAGTGCGCCACCCTGGCGTGGCACACCTTCGACGCGGCGATCCGGGAAGCGGGCGAGTTCACCGCGGAGTGAGCGCACGAGGCCGCGGGCCGTCCCGCGCGTAGCGAGCGACGGAGAACCATGAGCGAACAGGCAACCGTCATCGAGGGGCCCGAGGGGCTGTGCGGGGGTATCGTCGAGGCCCTGCGCTGCGTCTTCGACCCCGAGATCCCCGTCGATATCTACGAGCTCGGGCTGATCTACGAGATCCGTGCTGACGCGGACGGCTTCGTGGACGTCATCATGACCCTCACCGCCCCGTCCTGCCCGGTGGCCGGGCAGATGCCCGGCATGGTCAAGGCCGCGGTGGAGCAGGTGGAGGGCGTGGTGGCCGCCGAGGTGGAGCTCACCTGGGAGCCGGCATGGACGCAGGCGCGCATGTCCGAGGCCGCACGGCTGCAGCTCGGCTTCTTCTGATCCTCCGTGACGCCCGGCGTGGGGGTTGAGTCCCGCCGCGCCCTGGGCAATCCTGTCGGAAAATCACGAGAACAGCATGGCAGCCGCCGTCGATGCGCGTCTGCACATGCCCGACAGGGGAGCCTTCTTGCCATGTCCCTGCTGCGAACCTGCCACCGCGCGGCGTGCGCGGCCGTCGTGACGCTCGCCGCTTCCACGGCGGCCCCGGCCGCTGACGGGGGCCCGTCGGCCGCGCCCAATACCGTGTTCGTTCTCGATGCCTCCGGGTCCATGTGGGGCCGGATCGACGGCGAGCCCAAGATCGCCATCGCCCGGCGTGTCCTCGGTGACCTGATCGAGGCCCGCGATCCGGCGGACGTGCTCGGCCTCGTTGCCTATGGCCACCGTCGCAAGGGCGACTGCAGCGATATCGAGGTGCTGGTCGAGCCCGGGAAGGGGACGGGGGCGGCCATCCGCAAGGCGGTCGACGGGCTCTCGCCCAAGGGCAAGACGCCGCTCAGCGCGGCCGTCCGGCAGGCGGCGGAGACGCTCAAGTACCGCGAGGACCGCGCCAGCGTGATCCTGATCTCCGACGGCCGTGAGACCTGCGACCTCGATCCCTGCGAAGTCGGGCGGCGGCTGGAGGAGACCGGGGTGGGCTTCACCGCCCACGTGGTCGGCTTCGGCATCGAGAAGGCCGACACACGTGACCAGCTCGCCTGTCTCGCCGAGTCCACCGGCGGGCGTTACCTCACCGCCGACACCGCCAACGAGCTCTCCCGCGCGCTGGAGACGGTCAGTGCCGCACCGGCCACCGTCGACATCCGCATCGAGGCCGTGGACGGCGAGGGCGGTCCGGTGATCGGCCACGGTCTGCGCTGGAGCCTGACCCGGAAGGGCGACGGCGAGCGGCTCCTCGATAACGAGGGCATGGCGGCGGTGAACATGGCCCTGGAGCCCGCCGATTATCACGCGGAGGTACTCCGTATCCAGGACGAGGCCAGTGCCGAGCAGGACCTCACCGTCGAGGAAGACGGCGGGCAGCGCACCGTGACCGTGGCGCTGCCGCCGTTGCGTCCCCCGGCGAGCCTTGACGGTCCGGCATCGGCCCCGGCGGCCTCAAGCGTCCAGGTCCGCTGGGACGGCCCCGACGGCAAGGATGATTACGTCGCCGTGGCGCGTCCCGACGCGGCGGCCCGGGATTCCATCCGTTACGCCTACACCCGCAAGGGCGATCCGGCGATGCTTACCATGCCGCCGGAGCCCGGCGCCTACGAGCTGCGCTACGTCCAGAGCGAGGGCCGCAAGGTCCTGGCGCGGCGAGAGATCACCGTCGAGGCGGTGGGGGCGAGCCTGGATGCCCCCGAGACGGCGCGGGCCGCCGAACCGGTGCAGGTGCGCTGGGAGGGCCCGGACTACCAGGACGACTACATCACCGTCGCCCGCCCGGACGATGGGCCGCGGGACTATGAGGGTTACACCTATGCCCGGAAGGGCAACCCGCTGACCCTGACCATGCCTGCCGATCCGGGGACCTACGAGCTGCGCTACATCCAGCACGAGGGCCGCAAGGTCCTGGCGCGGCGAGAGATCACCGTCGAGGCGGTGGGGGCGAGCCTGGATGCCCCCGAGACGGCGCGGGCCGCCGAACCGGTGCAGGTGCGCTGGGAGGGCCCGGACTACCAGGATGACTACATCACCGTCGCCCGCCCGGATGACGGGGCGCGGGATTACGAGGGCTATACCTACACCCGCGACGGCAACCCGCTGACCCTGACCATGCCTGCCGATCCGGGGACCTACGAGCTGCGCTACATCCAGCGCGAGGGCCGCAAGGTCCTGGCGCGGCGAGAGATCACCGTCGAGGCGGTGGGGGCGAGCCTGGATGCCCCCGAGACGGCGAAGGCGGCCGAGCCGGTGCAGGTGCGCTGGGAGGGGCCGGACTACCAGGACGACTACGTCACCGTCGCCCGCCCGGATGACGGGGCGCGGGATTACGAGGGCTATACCTACACCCGCGACGGCAACCCGCTGAGGCTGACCATGCCACCGGAGGCGGGGACCTACGAGCTGCGCTACATCCAGCACGAGGGCCGCAAGGTTCTGGCGCGGCGAGAGATCACCGTCGAGGCGGTAGAGGCCGGCCTGGATGCCCCGGAGACGGCGAAGGCCGCGGAGCCCGTCCTGGTTACCTGGCAGGGTCCGGACTACCAGGACGACTACGTCACCGTTGCCCGCCCGGATGACGGGGCGCGGGATTACGAGGGCTATACCTACACCCGCGACGGCAACCCGCTGAGGCTGACCATGCCGCCGGAGGCGGGCACCTACGAGCTGCGCTACATCCAGCACGAGGGCCGGAAGGTCCTCGCGCAGCGCCGGATCACCGTCGAGCCCGTGGAGGCGAGCCTCGACGCGCCGGCCAGGGCAGCCGCCGGTGGGTCGATCCAGGTGCGCTGGCAGGGACCGGACTACCGGGACGACTACGTCACCCTGGCGCGCCCGGACGACGGGCCGCGGGACTACGAGAGCTACACCTACACCCGTGATGGCAACCCGTTATCCCTGTCCACGCCGGCGGAGCCGGGCGCCTATGAGCTGCGCTATATCCAGCACGAAGGCCGGCGGATCATCGCCACCACGCCGCTGGAGGTCATCCCGGCGGAGGAGTGAGCCGCGAAGCTACGGTGGCGGCCGCTACAGGCGATAGATGACGCGAACCGCGCCCCAGTGGCGGCCGTTGACCGTCACCGGCGCGGAGGCGTCGCGCACCAGCCGGAACTCGCCGCCGCCCATGTCCCGGCGGTAGACCTGCAGCAGGAACGGCTTGCGGTTGCGGGCCGCGGCGAGACCGACCCGGTCGCTGAAGATCCGGCGGTTCCGCGCATTGGCCGCGTTCCACTGGGGCTCGCCCGGGCGCTGCGCGTGGGAGACGTGCAGCGCGTGGGTGGCGATGTAGCCGTGGTCGTCCGTGGTGCAGCACGCGCTGATGTGCTCGTCGCCGTTGTGCACCGGTTCCTGGATCGGCGGCAGCACCCGGTCCGTGAACTCCGTGTAGCGGCTGAGGTACTGCTGCGGGTCGGTCCCGTCGATAGGCCGGTAGTCCCGGTCGAAGAGGTCCCGCTCGCTGATCTCCCCCGCGGCGACGGCCGCCTCGAAGGCGCGGCTCACCGCGTCGGCGGTCTCCTGCGCCGTGGTGATGTAGGGGTGGTCCGGGGTCTCCGCCTCGCTCTCGCAGGTGATATTGACGATCTCCTCGGTAATGCCGAGGAGCCGCTGGACCCGCTCGTTGGTCTGGCGCAGGTTCTCCGCGGAACCGTTGACCTCGTCGGTCAGCGCGTTGAGCCCGGAGACGGTCTCGCCGCAGTGTTCGTCGATGGCTCCGACCGCCGTGCTGATCTCGCGCGCGTGGGAATCGACGTTGCTTACCGTGTCAGTCATCGTGTTGATGACCTGGCGGATGGTCTGGGCGCCCTCGGTCACCCGCTCGGCCTGGGTATGGCTCGCCTCACCGCGGGCGACGAGGTTGCGTACCCGTTCGCCCAGGTCGGAGAGGGTGTGGTCGATCTCGCCGGTGGCATCGCCGGTCTGGTCCGCGAGCTGCTTGACCTGTTCGGCGACCACGGCGAAGCCGCGGCCGGCCTCCCCGGCGCGGCTCGCCTCGATGGTGGCGTTCAGCGCCAGCAGGTTGGTCTGCTTGGCGATGGCCGCTATCCCCCGGGCGACCTCGCTGATCCGGTTCAGGGCCTCGTCGAGGCTGGAGAGCTCGCTGCTGGTCTCCGTGACCGTGCCTGCGAGCTCCTGAATGTCATCGATGGAGCGCTCGATGGTCGCCCGCGAATCCTCCATCTCGGAGGCTGCGTTGCTGGCGAGCTCCTGCGTGGTGTGTGCGGCCGTGCGCACGGTCTCATTGTTCTCCGCGAGGCGGTCGGCGAGCTCGCGCAGGCGCGAGAATTCCCCGGCCTCATGATCGACATGGGCGCTGACGCTCTCCACCGAGCCGGCGATATCCACCAGCTCGATGCCGAGACGGCCGGTCCGCTCGGCAATCCTTTGCATCAGCTCCTGCTCGCCGCCTTCTCCCGGGCGTTCCTCCGCGGCTTCCGCCGCATCGTTTCGACGCAACCAGCGCATGCCTGTCCCCTTCCTCATCAGTGTCGCCGATCCCGGCGTATGTTCTATTCCTATACGCACATGTTATCGGCACCATAAGAAAAATTTGAGGGGTGGGCATTGCGCCATCCCATGACCCGCGGACACGGATAATGCGTATTGGGTATAAAAATGGGGTTGCTTAATCCCTTTGAGTATATTTGAATACGCGCATCCAAATACCGGTTTCGTGGAGTCACTGCAATGATCAGGAACATGTTCAGGGCCGGCGTGGCCCTTGCCGTACTGCTCGCCGGCGGCGTGGCGGCCGCGGCAGTGCCGCCGCTGGTCGGTCCGGACTGGCTCGCTGGTCACCGGGGCGACGCGGACGTCGCGGTGCTGGACGTGCGCAGCCCGATCGACGGCGGTGACGAGGTCGCCTTCGCCGACGGCCACATCCCGGGCTCGGTGGACGCCGGCTACACCAGCCATCCCTGGCGGGTGACGAAGGACGGCGTTGTCGGCAAGCTGCCGCCCGTCAGCGAGCTGGAGTCCCTGGTCGGGGGGCTGGGCGTGGACAACGGCGATACGGTGGTGATCGTCCCTGCCGGCACGGGCCCGACGGACTTCGGCAGCGCCGCCCGCGTGTACTGGACCTTCCGCGTGCTCGGGCACGACCGCGTGACCATTCTCAACGGCGGCTATCGCGGCTGGGTCGCGGCGGGCAACGAGGTGGCGACCGGTACCGTCTCTCCCCAGCCGGGTGATTTCGATGCGGATTTCCGCGAGGGCATGGTCGTGTCCACGCGGGACGTGGAGAACGCGGAGACCCGCGGAATCCAGCTCGTGGACGCGCGGCCGTCGGACTACTTCAAGGGTGACAAGAAGCATCCCGAGGCACGGGTGGCCGGCACCATCCCGGACGCGGTCAACATCCAGCACCAGCGTTTCCTCTCCGGCGGCGACGTCTGGCGCTTCGACCAGGACCGCGTGGACGCGGTGCTCGGTGACGTCTCCCTGGATGGCGACCGCCGCCCGGTGAGCTTCTGCAACACCGGCCACTGGGCGTCGACGACCTGGTTTGCGCTCTCCGAGGTCCGCGGCGAAGACAACGTCGGCCTCTACGACGGTTCCATGGTGGAGTGGACCGCTGACGAGTCGCACCCGGTGCAGGTCGCCAAGCAGGGCCTGGCGCGGATCCTCGACTTCTTCGGCGGCTGACCATGGCCAGCGTCAATCCAACCTCCGCCACCACCTCACCGGGGGCCGCCGCCGTCGACGGCGCCCGCCGGGTGGATGGCTTCGTCGTTGCCACCGCGCTCGCCGGCCTGGCACTGCTCGGCGCGCTGATCTGGCTCGAGGCCCCGATCGACCGGCTCTGGCTGCTGCTCATCGGTGCCGGCCTGGGCGTCGCGCTCTACCACGCGGCCTTCGGCTTCACCGCCGGCTGGCGCAACCTGGTAACCAAGCGCCGCAGCGGCGGCATGCGTGCGCAGATGCTGCTGCTCGGCATCGCCACCGTGCTGATCGTGCCGGTGCTCGGCTTCGCCGGGGAGCTCGGGCTCGCCGGTATCAGCGGCACCCTCGCGCCGGTGGGCACGTCGCTGGTCGTGGGCTCGTTCCTGTTCGGTTTCGGCATGCAGCTCGGCGGCGGCTGCGGCTCCGGGACGCTGTTTACGGTGGGCGCGGGGAATGTGCGCATGGTGATCACGCTGGCGGCGTTCATCGCCGGCTCCGTACTCGGCACCATGCACCTGCCCTGGTGGCTGGACCAGCCCGGGTTCGACCCGGTGAACCTGGTCACCGGCCTGGGCGTGGTCCCCGCGGTGGCGTTGCAGCTTGCCGTGCTGGCCGCGCTGGCGTGGTGGTTCGCGCGCATCGAGCGCCGTCATCACGGCGCGGTGGACCGGGTGATCCTGCGCCGGCCGGAGAACGGCTGGGCGGCGACCCTGTTCAAGGGCGGCTGGCCGCTGCTCTGGGGCGCGGTGGCGCTGGCGGTGCTCAACCTCGCGACCCTGGTGGTCGCCGGCTACCCCTGGGGTATCACCTTCGCCTTCGGCC
The DNA here is from genome assembly GCF_010993615.1 of Arhodomonas sp. KWT. Lineage (NCBI taxonomy): Bacteria > Pseudomonadati > Pseudomonadota > Gammaproteobacteria > Chromatiales > Ectothiorhodospiraceae > Arhodomonas > Arhodomonas sp. KWT. The sequence goes on from NZ_WNXE01000009.1 coordinate 12,831, forward strand.
TGTGGGGGGCGAAGATCCTCCAGGCGGTGGGCGTGGATATGGCCCACTGGGAATTCTGGACCTGGGATTACCCATCGCTGGCGCTGAAAGACAGCCTGCTGGTGAACATCGTCTCGGTGATGGACTTCGGGCTGCTTCTCGGCGCGATGCTCGCCGCCGGCATGGCCGGGCGCTTCAACCGCGCCAGCCGGCGGCGGTTGTCCGCCGGGCCGGTGGCCTCCGCGGTGCTCGGCGGTCTGGCGATGGGCTACGGGGCACGGCTCGGCTTTGGCTGCAACATCGGTGCGATGTTCAGCGGCATCGCCTCGGCCAGCCTGCACGGCTGGATCTGGTTCGCCTGCGCCTTCGCGGGTTCGCTGTTGGGTATCCGGCTGCGGCCCCGGATGGGTCTCGAGAACTGAGGGGGCGGTAATGACACAGCGACGCGACTACAGCCGGTGGCGGGTGCTCGCGGTCCTCTTCGGGCTGCTCGTGCTCATCCTTGCCGACCATATCAACTCGGCGACGTTCGCGCTCAACAGCGGGCAGGGCGGGGTGGAAACCAGCTATTCCCAGCTCGATGAGAGCGCCTGCGCGCCCTGTGGTGCGCCGTGTCCCTCCAGGCGCGAGGGTGACGGATAGACAGGCCGGCCGCCGGGCCGGTGCCGGCCGTGCTGCCGAGGGGATGGGCGCGCCCTGTCCCCGGTGGTAACCTTGCTGCCATGACCGTCCTGCTGCGTTCACTGCTCGTGATGCTCGTTCTGGCGCTTGCCTCCGGCGGCGTCGGCGTCGCGTCGGTGCGGGTGCCCGCCAACGAGGCGCCCTGTGCACGGAGCGTTGCGGACGCCGATACCGGCGGCTGCATGACCGTTGCCCCGGAGCAATGCCCGACGTGCCCGCAGGCCGCGGTCATCTCCCGTTCCCCCGTTTCCGCCCTGAGGGCGTTCGCGCGGGCGGTGGCGCCCGTCCGGGCGCCGGTCCCGGCGCTGCGTGCGGCCTGGACCGATCCCCACTACCGTCCCCCCGCGCTCCGCGGCTGATTCCTCCCGGATTATCCGACCCGGTCGCCGCCGTTCCAGGTGCCGGTGTCGCCGTTCAGCGAATCGAAACGGAGTCTTCAACATGAATCATCGAATCGTACGGGTGCGCGGGCGTGCACGCCGGATGCTGTCTGCCATGGCCTTCGTCACCGCGGTGCTGGGGAGCTCGGCCGCCGTGGCCGCACCCGTCACCGTCTACAAGACCGCCACCTGCGGCTGCTGCGAGGCGTGGGTAACCCACATGCGCGAATCGGGCTTCGAGGTGGCGGCGAAAGACGTCACCCAGGCCCGCCTCTACGAGATCAAGCAGGCCGCCGGCATCGGCCGGGAGGCGGCCTCTTGCCATACGGCGTTTATCAACGATTATGTGATCGAGGGGCACGTGCCGGCGCGGGACGTGCGGCGGGTCCTGGCGGACGCGCCCGACGGCGTGCGCGGTCTCACCGTCCCGGGGATGCCGCTCAGCGCCCCGGGGATGGACGTGCCCGGCCGTTCCGAGCGTTATCAGGTACTGGCGCTCGACGGGGCGGGTGGTACCCGGGTGTACGCCACCCATGGCCAACGCTGATCGAATGGCTCGGTTTTCAGGAGGAATACACCGATGAGATACAAGACACCACTGCTTGCTGTGACGATGGCCGCGGCCCTCGGTGTGGCCGGCGTTGCCGCCGGCCACGGCGGCTCTGACGATGATATGCCCATGTGGCACAACGGCGCCGGCGGTATGCCCTCCATGATGGGCGGGCGTGGCGCCCCGGGTGCCGGCTACGGTCCCGGCATGATGGGCGGTGCCGCCCCGTATGGCGGTTATGGCCCCGGCATGGGCATGATGCACGGCGGCCCGGGCATGATGATGGGCGGTTACGGCGCCGGAATGGGTATGATGTACGGCGGCCCGATGATGGGCGGTGGCGGCATGGCCGGTGGCATGGGCTACTGGCTGCAGGCCCTGGACCTCAGCGACGAGCAGCGCGAGCGTATGCTCGAGCTGCGCCGTACCTACCGGGAGGCCGCCTACGAGCGGATGGCGAAGATGGGCACGCTGATGGACGAGTTCCGCGCCGCAATGGCCGGGGACAAGCCCGATCCCGCCCGGATCCGTGATCTCCACGACCAGATGGCCGATCTCCAGGGCGAGCAGATCGCCCAGGCGGTGCGCCTGCGCAACGAGCTCACCGGCCTGCTCACCGACGAGCAGCGCGAGCAGCTGCGCGAGGCCCCGATGCCCTGGGGCGGGATGCACGGCGGCTGGTGAGCCGCAGGGGCGGCCGCCGGCCGCCCCTGCACCGACTGATGCCGTCGGGCACGCGGGAACGGTTCAGCGTTTCCCTAACGCCCCGGGATCGAAGTCGTCCACGTCGATCACCGTCCGGCGGGCCCGCCGGGCGGTTCTCAGCTTCTCCGCCTCCGCGTCGTCCACCAGTTCCGCGGCCCGTGCCGCGGTGATGTCGTCGCCGTCCGCGTCGACCCTGAGGGTCCCGGCGCGCAGGGCGTCGTGCAGTCGCCGCTCCAGCGGCGCGGCCGCCACCGTGCGTTGCAGCGCATCCTCCAGCGCCCCGGTGGCTTCGGCGGGATCGGCACTGCGGTAGATACCGCGCAGCAGGCGGTCCCGGGCGCTACCGGGCTGCATCGGCACGGCGGCCACGGTGCGCCCGAGGGCGTCGTCCGGCCCGCGCCGGCGCCGGCCCAGGGGGAAGATCAGCCCCCGCAGCAGCCAGGCGAGCGGCCGGGCGGGGAGGTTCGCCATCACCGCATCCAGGCGCGCCTCGATCAGTGCCAGTGTCTCCGCCATGACCCAGCGCACCACCGGCAGATCGCTGCGGGGGGAGCCGTCGTCGTGGAAGCGCTTGAGGGTCGCCGAACCGAGGTAAAGCAGCGAGAGTACGTCGCCGAGCCGCGCCGAGAGCCGTTCGCGGCGTTTGAGCGCGCCGCCCAGCGAGAGCATCGCGGCGTCCGCGCACAGGGCGAAGGCCGCGGCGTAGCGGGACAGGGCGCGGAATTCGTCCCGGGTGGCGTCGGCGCGTTCCGGGGCGGCGGCGACACGGGCGCCCGTGAGCCCGAGGATCAGTGAGCGGGCGGCGTTGGAGAGGGTGAATCCGGCGTGGGCGAAGAGCTCGCGGTCGAAGGCCGCGCGATCGCCGTCCTGCAGCGCGCGCATCTCGGCGAGGACGTGAGGATGGCAGCGGATCGCGCCCTGGCCGAATATCATCATGTTGCGCGTGAGGATGTTGCTGCCCTCCACGGTGATGGGGATGGGCGCGGTCTGCCACGCGCGGCCGAGGTAGTTGTTCGGCCCGAGGCAGATCCCCTTGCCGCCGTGCACGTCCATGGCGTCGGTGATCGAGGCGCGGGCGCGCTCGGTGAGGTGGTATTTCACCACTGCCGAGAGCACCGCCGGCGCCTCGCCCTGGTCCACGGCGGTGGCGGTCAGGGCGCGGGCGGCCTCGGTGACGTAAGCGTTGCCGGTGATACGCGCGAGCGCCTCCTGGACGCCCTCGAACTCGCCGATGGGCAGACCGAACTGCTCGCGCACCCGGGCATAGGCACCGGTGGTCCACGCGGCCATGCGCGCCTGCGCGGTGCCCGCCGACGGCAGACTGATGGAGCGCCCCACGGAGAGGCAGTTCATCAGCATGCGCCAGCCCTCGCCGATGCCCTCGCGCCCGCCGATCACCTGCTCCAGCGGGATGAACACTTCGTGGCCGCGGTTGGGTCCGTTCATGAACGCGGCGTTCAGCGGGAAGTGGCGCCGTCCGATCTCCACCCCCGGGGTGTCCGTGGGGATCAGTGCCAGGGTGATGCCGAGCTCGCCGGGTCCGCCGAGCAGGCCCTCCGGGTCGCGTGCCCGGAAGGCGAGTCCCAGCAGGGTCGCTACCGGGCCTAGCGTGATGTAGCGCTTCTCCCAGTTGAGACGCAGGCCGAGCACCTGCTCGCCGTTGACCTCCCCGTGGCAGACCACGCCGGTATCGGGGATGGCGCCGGCGTCGGAGCCGGCGAGCGGGCCGGTGAGGGCGAAGCAGGGGATCTCCTCGCCACGGGCGAGCCGTGGCAGGTAGTAATCGCGCTGGGTATCGGTGCCGTAGCGCAGTAGCAGCTCGGCGGGACCGAGGGAGTTCGGCACCATCACCGTGGAGCCCAGGTCGCCGCTGCGGCTGGCGAGCTTCATCGCCACCGCCGAGTGGGCCTGGGCGGAGAAGCCCTTGCCGCCGTAGGCGGCGGGGATGATGAGCCCGAAAAAGCCCTGCTCGCGGATGTATTCCCATGCCTGCGGGGGCAGGTCCAGGCGCTCGTGGGTCACCGCCCAGTCGTCGACCATCGCGCACAGGGTCTCGCACGGGCCGTCCAGGAACGCCTGCTCCTCGGGGCTCAGCGACGGTGCCGGGTAGTCCAGCAGGTTGTCCCAGTCCGGCCGGCCGGTGAACAGCTCCGCGTCCCACCACACGGTTCCGGCGTCCAGGGCAATACGCTCGGTCTCGGAGATTGCCGGCATCGCCGTGGCGGCCCGGGTGAAGGCCGGATCGCTGAGCAGCCGCCGGCGCAGCCGGACGTTGTTCAGCACCACCGCGACCGCGGCGAAGGCGGCCCAGGCGAGGATGTCCCAGCCCGGCGCGTGCCGGCCGAGCAGGGTGAACAGCGCCAGGTAGGCGGCTAAGGCCGCTGTCGCCGCCGTCAGCCGGGTACGCCGGTACGCGAGTGTGCCGACCAGTGCGAGGAACGCGAAG
>NZ_WNXE01000009.1:17669-38196 GCF_010993615.1 Arhodomonas sp. KWT
TAGCCAGAATACCGGGATCATGCCCGCCTCCGTTGCCGTGCTGTCGGTATCGTCGCCGGGGGGCGACGTCATGACCATACCCTAGCGTATGGTGGCCCGTCGGGGAACGATGCGCTGCGGCGGTCTGCTACCATGCAGACCTCGTCAACACTGCCAGGTCCGCGTTGCCGTCCATGACCACCACACTCGTCGAACACCGCCGTGGCCTCAACCTCCTTGGGTTCGGGTTCTGTGCCGCACTGCTCGCCTTTGCCGTCTACCTGGAGCACGTCCAGGGCCTGGAGCCCTGTCCGCTGTGCATCTTCCAGCGCGTCACCTTCGCCGCGCTGGGGCTGGTGCTGCTCGTCGCCGGCCTGCACGCCCCGCGCCGAGGGGGCGGCCGTGTCTATGCGGTGCTCGGACTGATCATCGCTGCGGCGGGCGTCGGGCTGGCGCTTCGTCACCTGTGGCTGCAGTCGTTGCCGCCGGACCAGGTGCCGGCCTGCGGCCCGGGGCTGAATTACATGCTCGAGACCTTCCCGCCGATGCAGGCGTTGCAGATGGTGCTATCCGGCTCCGGTGAGTGCGCCGAGGTGGATCGCATCCTCGGCGTCAGCATCCCCGCCTGGACGCTGGTCGCCTTCGTTCTGACCGGGATCGGGGGCGTACTGGTCAACTGGCCGGCACGCCGGCGCTGACATGGCGGCGCGCAAGGGCAGCAAGGGCGGCCGCCGCGGAGGCCGGCGGCGTCAGCAGCGCGGACCGGTTGCGCGGTTCCTCCGGCGCGGGCTGCTGCTCGCCCTGGTGCTGGCCGTGGTGGCCGGTGCGGGATGGACCTGGTGGCTCAACCAGCGGGTGGTGGCGGAGTTCGAGAACCGCCAGTGGGCGTTGCCGGCGGACGTCTACGCCCGGCCGCTGGAGCTCTACAAGGGGCTGACGCTGGATACCGATGCCTTCGCGCGCGAGCTGGCCGCTGCGGACTACCAGCGTGTGCGCGACCCGAAGGCGCCGGGCTCCTACAGCCGCAACGGCGCGACCTTCGAGATCCACCGCCGGGCCTTCCGCTTCCCCGACGGCCGTACGGGCGAGCGCCGCATTCGCGTGACCGTCGACAACGGTCGCGTCGCCCGGCTGCGCGGCGCCGACGGCAAGGCCCTGGACCTGTTCCGGCTGGACCCGGCGCGCATCGGCAGCGTCCACCCGGGGCAGCACGCCGACCGCGAGCCGATGGCGCTCTCGGACATGCCCCGCAGCCTGGTCGCCGCCCTCATCGCCGTGGAGGACCGGCGCTTCACCGAGCACTTCGGCGTGTCGCCGCTGGCCATCCTGCGCGCGGCGGTCGCCAATATCCGTGCCGGCGAGATCGTGCAGGGCGGCAGCACGCTCACCCAGCAGCTGGTCAAGAACCTGTTCCTGAGCAACGAGCGCACCCTCTGGCGCAAGGCCAACGAGGCCGTCATGGCCGTGCTGCTGGAGTGGCACTACGACAAGCGCACCATCCTCGAGACCTACCTCAACGAGGTCTATCTGGGTCAGGACGGCGACCGCGCCATCCACGGTTTCGGCCTGGCGAGCCGGTTCTACTTCGGCAAGCCGCTGGAGCGCACCGACCTCGCCGAGCAGGCGCTGCTCGTGGCGATGGTGAAGGGACCGTCGTGGTATGACCCGCGGCGCCATCCGGAGCGCGCGCGCAAACGCCGCGACCTGGTGCTGGACGTGATGGCCGAGGGCGGATTCGCCGACGCCGACGCCGTCGCCCGGGCACGCAAACAACCGCTCGGTGTCCACGAGAGCCCGCCGGAGGCGCGCACGGCCTACCCGGCGTTCATGGATCTGGTCCGCCGTGACCTCTCCCGGGACTACCGCCGCGAGGACCTCAACAACGACGGCCTGCGCATCTTCACCACCATGGCGCCCTCGGTGCAGCACGCCGCGGAGCAGGCGGTGGTCCGGCGCACCGGGAACTGGAAGGACGATACCCAGGCGGCGGCCGTCGTGGTCGGCGTGGACACCGGCGAGGTGGAGGCGCTGGTCGGTGGGCGCGACCCCCGCTTCCCGGGGTTCAACCGCGCCCTCGACGCCGCCCGGCCCATCGGCTCGCTGGTCAAGCCGGCGGTCTATCTCACGGCGCTGGAGCGCCCGGGCCAGTATGGCCTCGGCAGCGTGATCCACGACCGCCCGGTGACCGTGCAGGGCGCCGACGGCCAGACCTGGACGCCGCGCAACTACGACCGCGAGCGCCACGGCGACGTCCCGCTGTGGGCGGCGCTGGCGCATTCCTACAACGTCCCCACGGTCCGCCTGGGGCTGGACCTCGGCCTCCGCGCGGTGGCGGATACGCTCTCGCGCCTGGGCGGATCGCTGCCGGACACGGTCTACCCCTCGATGCTGCTTGGTACGGTGTCGTATACGCCGCTGGAGGTGGCGGGGATCTACGAGACCATCGCCACCGGCGGCTACCACACGCCGCTGCGCGCGGTGCGTACGGTGATGACGCGGGACGGCGAGGTGCTCAGCCGCTATTCCCTGACCGTCGAGCGCACGGTCGAGCGCGTGCCCATGTACCTGCTGCGCAATGCCATGCAGCGCGTGGTCCGGGAGGGTACCGGGCGCGGCGTGCAGCGCTGGCTCGGCACCAGTCCGGGTGTCGCGGGCAAGACGGGGACCACCGACGATCTGCGCGACAGCTGGTTCGCCGGCTTCTCCGCCGACCGCCTGGGGGTCGTCTGGGTGGGCCGGGACGATAACGGCCAGACGGGGCTGACCGGGGCCACCGGCGCGCTTACGGTATGGGGCGAGCTCTTTGCTGCGTTACCCTACAAGCCGTTGAACCCGCGCATGCCCGACGGGGTCGAGCCGGCCTGGATCGATCCCGACACCGGACGGCTGGCCAACGCCGACTGCCCGGACGCGGTACAGCTGCCCTATGCCCGCGGCGCCGAGCCCGACGAGCGTGCCGAGTGCGCGCGCCGCGGCAACGTCGTCGAACGGGCCGGGGCATGGCTGCGCGGGCTGGTCGACTGACGCCGCCGCCGAGCAGGGAGAACCCCGACATGTCCGCAAGAGCGCTCCTCGCGACCGGCCTCCTGGCCGTCCTCCTCGCTGCCTGCTCGACGGCGCCGCCCGGCGGTGGCCGAGGCACCGGCACCGGCGAGACCGTGCCGGCGCCGCCGTCGCCGGGCGAGGGCGGTGCGGCGCAGCCGCCCGCCGGCGGCGGCCAGGCCCTGCCGCCGGCGGTGCGCGGGCTGGTGGCCCGGGCGGAGTCCGCCTCCGCCGCCGGCGAGAACGACCGCGCCGCGGACGCCCTGGAGCGCGCCGTGCGGCTGGCGCCGGACAATGCCGCCGTCTGGCAGAACCTTGCCGTGGTGCGCTACCGCCAGGACCGCTGCGACCAGGCCATCCAGCTCGCCCAGCGCTCCAGCGATCTCACCGGCGACCGTCAGCTGAAGGCCCAGAACTGGCGGCTGATCGCCGCCTGCCGGCGCATGAAGGGCGACGCCGAGGGCGCCAGCCAGGCCGAGTCCCGGGCCCGTGAGCTCGGGGGCGGGCAGTGATCGGCGAGCACGCCCGCGACGCCCTTGGCGGTGACGGCGCGCTCGCCCGGGCCGTCGACGGCTTCTCGCCCCGCGGCGAGCAGCAGACCATGGCGGAGGCCGTGGGCGGGGTGATCGAGGAGGGCGGTGTGCTCGTGGCCGAGGCGGGCACGGGTACCGGCAAGACCTTCGCCTATCTCGTCCCGGCGTTGCTCTCCGGGCAGAAGGTGATCGTCTCCACCGGCACCCGGACGCTGCAGGATCAGCTCTATCACCGCGACCTCCCGCTGGTCTCGCGGGCGCTGGAGCACCCGGTGCGCCGCGCGCTGCTCAAGGGCCGCAGCAACTATCTCTGCCTCTACCGCATGGAGGCCGCCGCCGCCGAGGGACGGTTCGACTCCCGCGAGGAGGCCTCGCGGTTCCAACGCATCCGCGAGTGGGCCGGCCAGACCCGCAGCGGCGATCTCGCCGAGGCGCCGGTTGCCGGGATCGAGGGCGGACTGCTCGGCAAGGTGACCTCCACGCCGGACAACTGCCTCGGCCAGGAGTGCCCGTTCCACGCCGAGTGCCACCTCATGGAGGCACGCCGCCGGGCCCAGGAGGCGGACGTGGTGGTGGTGAACCACCACCTGCTGATGGCGGACTGGGCGGTCCGCGACGGCGGCTTCGGCGAGGTGCTCCCCGCCGCCGACGCCTGGATCCTCGACGAGGCGCACCAGCTCCCGGACACCGCGGCCCAGTTCTTCGGCCTGTCCGTGAGCAGCCGCCAGCTCGTGGAGCTGGCCCGTGACGCCCGCGTGGAGCAGGTTCGCGAGGCGAAGGAGGCCACGGACATCGCCGATGCCGCCGAAGCGCTGCAGAAGGCGGTGCTGGACTTCCGCCTCACCCTCGGCAGCGCCGGCCGGCGTGAGCCCTGGGCGGGCATCGCCGGCGAGGAGACGGTCACCGACGCGGTCGCCACCGTGCGCGAGCGCCTGGCCGGGCTCCACGAGCACCTCGCGCCCCACGCCCAGCGCGGCAAGGGGGTGGAGAGCGTGTGGCGCCGGGCCGCGGAGCTCCAGGACGCCCTCGGGAGCTTCCTCGAAGGCGGTGACGACGACGAGCAGGTGCAGTGGTTCGAGACCCACCAGCAGTCGTTCATCCTGCGGCTCACGCCGCTGGAGGTGGCCGGCACGTTCCGCAAGCAGATGGCCAAGCACCCGGGGAGCTGGGTGTTCACCTCGGCGACGCTGTCGGTGGGCGGGCGCTTCGAGCACTACATCGCCCGGCTCGGGCTCGGCGAGCCGCAGACCCTGCGACTGGAGAGTCCGTTCGACTACGAGCACAACGCGCTGCTCTACGTGCCGGGCAAGCTGCCGCCGCCGAACGCCCCGGACTACCTCGAGCGCTTCCTGGTGATGGTGGAGTGGACCCTGCGCGAGAGCCGGGGCCGGGCGTTCGTGCTGTTCACCAGCCACCGGGCCCTGCGCGCGGCCGCCGAGTACCTGCGCGAGCGCACCGACCATCCGCTGCTGGTCCAGGGCGAGGCGGCCCAGGCGCGGCTGCTGGAGCGTTTCCGCGAGGCCGGCGATGCGGTGCTGCTGGGCACCCAGAGCTTCTGGGAGGGCGTGGATGTGCGCGGCGAGGCGCTGTCCTGCGTGATCATCGACCGCCTGCCCTTCGCCTCGCCCTCCGACCCGGTCACCCAGGCGCGCATCGAGGCGCTGCGTTCCGGCGAGGGCAACCCCTTCGCCCACTTCCAGCTCCCCCAGGCGGTGATCGCCCTGCGCCAGGGCGTGGGCCGCCTCATCCGTGACGCCTCCGACAAGGGGGTGTTGGTGATCGGCGACAACCGCGTCGTGACCAAGGGCTACGGGCGGGTGTTCCTCGACAGCCTCCCGCCGATGCCGCTGACGCGGAGCTTCCGCCAGGTCCAGGCGTTCTTCGCCGCCATGGGCGAGGCGGCCGCGGACACCGACGAGCGCGACTCCAGCCCCGCATGAGCCGCGCCCGGGCGTGGCTGCGCCGTGAGCGCCTGCTGGTGGCGCTCGCCGTGGCGGCACCGGCACTGGTTATCGTGACGGGGATACCGGCGGCCCGTCTCCCGGCGCTCGTCGACTGGTACACCATTGCCGCGCTCGCCGGGCTCATGGTCCTCAGCCGGGCGCTGGAGGACAGCGGCAGCCTGGCCCGCGCCGGCGGCTGGCTGCTCGCCCGGGCGGGGGACCAGCGCCGCCTGGCGGCGGTGCTGGTGGCCGTCTCCGCGCTGCTCGCCGCGGTGATCACCAACGACATCGCGCTGTTCGTGGTCGTGCCGCTGACCCTCGCCGCCGGCCTGATGACGCCGCTGCCGGTGGCGCGGCTGGTGGTCTTCGAGGCCCTCGCGGTGAACGCGGGCTCCGCCGCCAGCCCGGTGGGCAACCCGCAGAACCTCTTCCTCTGGCAGCACGCCGACGCGGGCTTCACCGCCTTCACGGCCACCCTGCTACCGCTCGGGCTCGCGCTCACCGCGATGCTGCTCGCGCTGGTGCCTCTGGCGTTTCCCCGTGCCGCGCTTGGCGCGCACACGCCACCGGCCGCCGGAGTGGACCGGACGCTGCTCTCGGTGGCGCTGGCCGTCTACCCGGTGTTCCTGGTGCTGGTGGATGCGGGCTTCGCGCTGGCCGCCGCGCTGGCGGTGATTGCCGTGATCGCGGTGACGCGGGCCGGGGTGCTGGCGCGGGTGGACTGGGCGACGCTGGCCGTGTTCGTCCTCATGTTCCTCGACCTCGCGCTCCTGGCGCGCCTGCCGGGGGCGGCGGCCGCCGCGCGCTGGCTGCTCGGACTGCCCGGCGGCGCGTTCACCGCTGCGGTGGCCGCCTCCCAGGGGATGTCCAACGTGCCGGCGACGCTGTTCCTGGCGGCGTTCACGGACGACTGGGGGCGGCTCGCCTGGGGCGCGAACGTCGGCGGGTTCGGGCTGGCCGTCGGCTCGATGGCCAACCTCATTGCCCTGCGGCTCGCGCGAGCGCCCGGGCTGTGGTGGCGCTTTCATGCCTGGTCGCTGCCGGTGCTCGCCGGTGCCGTGGTGATCGCGCTGGTGCTGATGCGCCTGCCGGGGCTCAGCTGAGCCCGGCTAGCAGCCAGTCCGGTGCCGGCAGGTCATCGTGGGCGTCCGCCGAGGCGACGCCGCTGGCGACCAGGGCATTGTCGATACCGGCGCGGTGGGCGCCGAGGATGTCGGTATGGCGCTGGTCGCCGATCATCACGGCGTTGGCCGTGCCCGCGAGCTCCAGCGCACGCCGGAACATGACCGGCTCCGGCTTGCCCAGGGGCGTGAACCGGGGCGGCGCGGCGTAGCGCAGCTCCAGGCCGCGCTGGATGAGCAGCGCCAGGGCACCGGCGGTGAAGCCGAAACGCCCGGGGGCGGTGGGGTAGATCACGTCCGGGTTGGTCAGCAGCAGGGTGACGTCGCGCCCGGTGTCCACGGCCCGGCAGACCCCACTCAGGGCGGCTTCCGCGTCGGCGAGGAAGTCGCCGCCGGCCTCGTCGCAGACGCAGAGTACGTCGAAGTCGTCCTCCAGGGCGACGACGTCGCCGCCGCCGCGGCGCACGTAATCCGCGCTCCCGGCGGGGCCGAGCACCGCACAGCGCCGTCCCGCGAGGCCGTTGCTCACGAGGTGGTGCGCCAGCATCGCCCCGGAGCTGATGATCCGTTCCGCGGGCACCGGCACGCCCAGGCGCGCGAAGCGCTCCGCCAGGTGCTCAGGCACGTGGGAGGCGGCGTTGGTGACCACGTACCACGGCCGACCCTCGCGGGTCAGCCGCCCGACCAGGGCCGGTGCGCCGGGCAGGGCGCCGTCGCCGGTGACGAGCACGCCGTAGGCGTCCAGCAGCACCGCGTCGTAGCGCTCGAGCAGGGCGTCGACGGTGGTGGTGGCGGTCATTGCGTTCCTCCGGTGCGGGCGTGGGGCGTATCGTGCGGTCACGGGTGCCCTGACGGTGGCGTCTCCCGTGAACCGGTTAGTATGTTACGGGATGAATCTTGAAAGCGGGATGACATGAGCGAACGACGCGTGCGCCTGCCGGTGTACACCTTCGTGATCGTCGGCGTCGCCGGCTACCTCTTCCTGGTCTTCGGTCACGAGGGCCTGCCGGACCCCGGTGGCGACGCCGGTGCGGTGCTGGGCGTGCTGGCGCGCCTGGCCCCGGTGTGGCTGGTGCTCTGGCTGATCGCCGCCGCCGGCGGGGCCGTCTACAACCGCCGCGGCGGGCACGGCCGCGGTGCGGGCCGGGTCGCCGGTGGTGGCTCGCATTCGCTGGTCTGCCCGGTCTGCGGGGCGCCCCAGGAGATCCGGCGCGGCCCGGGGGGCAAGCCCCGGCGGGTGTGCTCCGAGGCCGGCGAGGCACACAGCGGCGACGCCGCTGACCGCGGGGACGACGCATGAGCGTCGACGCCCTGTTCGCCGGGATCGCCTCGTGGACGCCAGCGCAGTGGACGGTGGCGGCCGTCGCCGCCGCGGTGGCCGCGGCGATGCTCGTGCTGCCCGCCGCGTTGCTCGGGGGGCGCCGGGCACGCCGCGCGCTGGCCGAGGCGGAGGCCCGCGAGCACGCCCTGCGGGAGGATCTCGCGGCCCGCGAGGGTGAACGCCAGGCCCTGGAGCGGGAGTGCGAGCGTCTGCAGCCCTACGTGGCAGAGCGCGACCGCCTGCAGCGCGAGCACGCGGCGCTGGCCAGCCGGGCCGAGGCGCTGGAGCAGCGTGTCGCCGAGCTGCGCGAGGGCTACGACGAGACCGTCCGCGAGCGTGACCGCCACGCCCGCGAGGCCGGCGAGCTGCGCGAGCGCATCGGCCGCATGGAGACCGAAGCGGAGGAGCGCCAGAGGGCCTTCGCCGAGCGCGAGCGCAGCCTGGCGGACGCGGAGAAGCGCCTGAGCGAACAGTTCGAAAACCTCGCCAACCGCATCTTCGAGCACAAGAGCGAGGCCTTCCGCCAGACCAGCAGCGAGCAGCTCACCCACCTGCTACGCCCGTTCCGCGAGCAGATCGAGGGCCTGCACCGGGACGTGCGCGAGGCCAGCAAGGAGCGCCACACCCTGCGCGACGAGATCTCGCGCATCGTCAGCGAGACCAGCGCCCTCACCAACGCCCTGCGCGGTGACACCAAGTACCAGGGCGACTGGGGCGAGCTGGTCCTGGAGCGGCTGCTGGAGACCGCCGGACTGCGCCGGGGCGAGGAGTACGAGATCCAGCCCCAGTACACCGACGGCGACGGTCGCCGCCTGCGCCCGGACGTGGTCATCCACCTGCCGGAGCAGCGCGACGTGATCATCGACTCCAAGGTCTCGCTGACCGCCTACGAGCGCTATGCGAACGCGGAGGACGAGTCGACGCGGGAGGAGCAGCTGCGTGCCCACGTGAGCTCGGTGCGCCGCCACATCGATGAGCTCGCCGGCAAGGGCTACGAGCGCCTGCCGGAGAACCGTACCCTGGACTACATCCTCATGTGGGTGCCGGTGGAGCCGGCGTACTTCGCGGCCATGGAGGCGGATCCCGGCCTGGTGGACCGGGCCATGGAGCGCCGGGTCATCCCGGTGTGCGCGACCACGCTGCTCGCCGTGCTCAAGACCATCGAGCGGATCTGGCAGTACGAGCGCCAAAACCGCAATGTCGAGCGCATCATCGAGCGCGCCGGCCAGCTCCACGACAAGTTCGTGGGTTTCGTCGAGGCCCTGGACGAGGTCGGCACCCACCTGCAGCGCGCCGAGCAGAGCTATCACACCGCCCGCGGGCGCCTCGTGGACGGGCGCGGCAACCTCGTACGCCAGGTCGAGCAGCTCCGCCGCCTCGGCCTCAATCCCCGCAAGCGCCTCAACGCGGACCTGGTGGCCGATGCGGGTGCGGATGAAGAGGACGAGGGCGGGGACGGGGAGGAGGACACCGGCAACAGCGGGGATGCCGCCTCCGGGCGGGGGTGACCGCCCCCCGGTGTCCGTCTCAGCCGGAGGGCGGCAGGCGTGAGGTGAGGTCCGCGCGCAGTGACGCCGACAGCGCCCCGTCGGCCAGCCAGATACCGAAGTAGACCCGGGCGAACGCCGCCCCCGGCACGCTGCCGAGGGTCCGGCCGTTGAGCGCCAGGCGCGTGCCGTGCCCGGGGCGGTAGGTCATGGTGTAGCGGTCGCCTTCCCTGACCGGTTTGTACAGGGCGTGGAAACGCCGGATCGCCGGTGCCAGCTCGCGGCGGGTGGCGTCGTCCAGCTGGCGCTCCAGCACGGTATTGGCCGCGCGCACCAGGTCGGCCGTGCTGATGTCGTAGAAGTACTCGATGGCGAGCTGCCGCGGGGTGTCGTCGTCCAGTACCTGTGACGACGGCGTCCCCGGCGGGACGTAGAGCGCCGCCGCGTAGACGGTGAACAGCACCCGGTAGGTCGCCACGCCGGTGCCCGCCAGGCGCAGCCGCCCCGCCTCGGTCTGCTGCGTGCGCTCGAACCGCGCGCCGTGCTCGAGCACCGGCGCCGCGTTGGCGAACGGGACGGCGAGCGCCAGCGCCAGGCAGAACGCCGCGAGCCGCGTCACGACGACGCCCCTTTTCTGAAGAACAGCGTGACCTCGCCCACGTTGATGCCCCATTTCGACACCTGCGCGCGGTTGATGACCGTGTCCTCGTCGATGCGGTACATCCAGTCGTCGAAGGCGAGCTGCCACTCCGTGCCATCGACCGCCAGCTTCAGGGTGTAGCGCCAGTTGAGCGCGAAGCCGTATTCCGAGCCCGCGGCGGTGCCCACGATGTCCCCGGCCTCGCCCTGCCAGTGGTGCGCGTCCACGCGCTCGATGCGCCACACCCGTTGCTGGCGTTCGCCGTCGGCGTAGCGGAAGCGCTCGTCGAGCACCAGCGTGTCGCCTTCCATCCGGCCCTCGATGTCCACGGTGAAGCGCCGGCGGACCTCACCGTCGCGGCCCTGGAAGATCCCCCAGGCCCGCACCGGGCCGGTGAAGAACGCGGCGAGGTCGAAACGGGGCCCGGTGTCGGCGTAGTCCCGCGGCTGCGGCCCGGCGCAGGCGGTGACGAGCAGCGCAGACATGATGATGGCGAGGAGGGCGGCACGTCGCTGCATGGCGTGTTCCATATTTGTATCGGTAATGTATAGGTATGATAGGACAGTAATCGGGCAGTGACGAGGCCGGAACGATGAACGACACGGCGTGGATGGACGAGATCACCGGCAGGGCCCGGGTCGTGGTGGTGCGCTCGCCGATAACGGACCTGGGCCCGCTGGGGGACGCTGCCGCCCGGCTGGGGCCGGACTGCGCGGAGGTGGTCCTGGGCATGGGCGACGAGACGGCGAGGGCCCGCTACCGCGCCCTGCGCGAGGCGGTGGACCATCCCACGCTGCCGCTGGTGTTCGTGGACCGGCGGTTCGCCGGCGGCATCGAGGCGGCGGCGCGACTGCGTACGCTGGACACGCGGATGCCGGCGGTGGCCGCGGCGTGCGGCTACGGCGGCCTCATCCCCTTCGCGGCCGGGGCGATCGCGCTGCTCGCCGGGGGCGGGCCGACGGTGGCGGCGGCGCTGCTCGGTTACGCCGCGGTGATCCTGAGCTTCGTCGGCGCGGTCCACTGGGGCATGGCGGTGGCCGCACCGGCGCCGTCGCCGCCGGGGATGGCGCTCTCCGTGGTCCCCGCGTTGCTGGCCTGGCCGGGCGTGCTCCTGCCGCCGCTCCCCGGGATGGTGGTACTGGCCGCGGCCCTCGCGGGCTGGCGGGCGGTGGAGCGTCTTGGCTGGGGTGATGACGGTTTCCCGGGCTGGTTCCGCCGGCTGCGCGATCACCTTACCGCCGGCGCGGTGGTCTCGCTGATGCTGGGGGCGGTCGGGATAGGGCTGGCCTGAGCGCAGTGGGCGGCCCGAACCGGGTTGAATAGATGGTGGCTATCGAAAGGGAAGGGAACTTCGATTGTAAATATAAATGCGAATCACTAATATTTAAATGAACGCATCGAACACCCGTCCCGGAGGGTAATGCCATGATCAAGACGCTGACCTTCGCCATGATGCACTTCAGTATCGCCGTCAGCGTCGTCTACATGCTGACGGGCAGCCTCGCCGTCGGCGGGCTGGTGGGCCTGATCGAGCCGATGTGCAATACCGTGGCGTTCTTCTTCCACGAGAAGCTCTGGGAGCGTCACCGCGCCCGCCGGGAGACCGGCGGCCCCCCGGCCATGGCGGCCTGAGCCCTGCGCGGGTCGATGGGTAACCGGGCACCGGGGTGCCCCGGGCGGTTCCGTCCCTCCTGCCGCCCGGGGACCCGGTGATCCGTTCAGCCGCCGCGCTTCTGGCGCTCCATCATGTCGGCCTGGAGGATCTCGATCCAGTAGCCGTCCGGGTCCTTGATGAACGCCAGGCCTTTCATCCGGCCGTCGTCCGGGCGCTTGACGAATGGCACGTCCAGGCGCTCGAGCCGCTCGGCCGCCTCGTACACGTCCGGCACGGTAATGCCGATGTGCCCGTACCCCTGGGGTTCGTCGTTACCGTTGTGGTAGCTGAACGCCGGGTCGTCCTCGGTGCCCCAGTTGTGGGTGAGCTCGAGCATCGCCTCGCGCCCGAAGGTCCAGGTGGTGCGCGCGTCGTCGTTGGCGGGCACGCCGGCCGCGTCGTTGCCGTCCACGTAGCCCAGGAAGTACAGCGTGAAGCGCATCTCCGGGAAGTCGAGCTTGCGGACCAGGCGCATGCCCAGCACCCGGGTGTAGAAGTCCAGTGAGCGCTCCGGCGACTTGATGCGCACCATGGTCTGGTTGAATACGTACTGCTGCGTCTCCGGGTCCGGGCTCTCGCACAGTCCCGGGGCCTGCTCGAAGTGACGGGACATGCAGTCCTCCTTGAGTCGTTGGCTGTATGATCGACCTGCCCCGGGATGGGGGCGGGGCGAGGGTTTTCAAAGGTAGGGCGTGAACAGCCAGAAGAAGGCGTCGCGCACCCGGGCGAGGAACGGCCGTCCCGAGAGCTCCGTGAGCGTGATGTTGTGGCCGTGTTCCACGGCGTGCCTGATATGGGCGGCGATGCGCCGGGCGAAGGCGGCGTCGAACACCTCCACCACCAGCTCGAAGTTCAGCCGCAGGCTCCGCGGGTCGAGGTTCGCCGAGCCGATCTGGGCGTAGTGGTCGTCCACGACCAGCAGCTTGGTGTGCGCAAACGGCCCGCGCTGGTAGTGCACGTGCACGCCCCACTTGACCAGCTCCCAGAGCACGTTGCGTGTCGCCCAGTGCATGAACGGCAGGTTGTTGTGTCCGGGCAGCACGATGTCGACGTGCACGCCGCGGATCGCGGCCGCCTGCAGCGCGGCGGTGAGCTCCCGCGGCGGCAGGAAGTAGGGCGTCATGATCAGCACGCGCTGGCGGGCGGCCGCGATGGCGCCCACCAGCACCATGCTCAGGCGGTCCAGGTCCTCGTTGGGGCCGTCGATGAGGGTGCGGCACATGGCCTCGCCTTCCTCGGCGGCGGGCCGCGGCGGGGGCCGCCGGCGGTCACCGGTCGTGAACTGCCAGTCGTCCAGGAACACCGTCTCGATCTGCTCCACCACCGCGCCGCGCAGGCGGAAGTGGGCGTCGCGGGTGCCGCCGCGGCTGCGGGCCAGGTGGCGGTCGCCGATGTTCATGCCGCCGACAAAGGCGGTCACACCGTCCACCACCAGTATCTTGCGGTGATTGCGCAGGTTCACGAACGGCCGTGGCGGCAGCAGCCCGGGTGGCAGGAACCGCGCCACCGGCACCCCCTCGCGGCGCAGCCGGTGACGGATGCGCGGCCAGGAGTACCATTCCCCGGCGCCGTCGAGCAGCACGCGCACGTCCACGCCGCGCTCGACCGCCCGGGCCAGTGCCCGGACGAAGCGTATGCCGGTGCGGTTGCTCTCAAAGATATAGGTGGCGAGGTAGATCCGATCGCGGGCCTGCTCGATGGCCTCGAGCATGGCGGGGTAGGCCTCCTCGCCGTCGTGGAGGACGGTCACTGCGTTGCCCGCGGTCAGCGGCACGCCGGTGACCGCCCCGGAGATGCGCGCCTGCTGGGTGAACTCGGGATGCACGGCGAGATGCTCGTCCGCCGGTACGCCGCTTGCCGGCGGCAGCTGCTCGGCGCGCAGGACCCGCGCCCGGGTACGTATGCGGTTGACTCCGAAGAGGAAATAGAGCACCGGCCCGGCCAGCGGGAAGAGCAGGCACACCGCCACCCACCCGAATGCGGCGGCCGGATCGCGCTTGTGCAGCAGCGCGTGCAGGGCGGCGGCGGTGGCGATCAGCCCGGAGGCGATGATCACCAGCCAGCCGGCAAGGCCAGGGCTGACGGTCTCGGTCATGGCGCGACGGTAGCACAGCGCCCGGTCGCAGGGCTGTCGTGATCGGCGTCACAGCTATGACAGAACTTGTAGGCGTAGCGCTAAATCGCGGTTATGCTTGCGAAATGGTGCACGTCCTGGGGGAGGGGGCGATGAGAAGGGTCCTTGTGACGGCGGTGGTGACCGCCTTGATGGGGCTGGCTTTGCGGGTGTCGGCCACGGAGCTGCCGCGGCCGGACAACCTCGCGCCGGAGATCGCCTTCTGGAAACGCGTCTACACCCAGGTGTCCGGTGATCAGGCGATAATCCACGACCGGCGCGAGCTCGGGCGCATCTATGCCGTTATCGATCTGCCGCCGCGCAGCGAGCCGGAGCCCCGGCGTGATGCGGTGAAGGCGGCGGTGTCGGTATACCGCGGCGTGCTCGAACGCCTGGCGGCGCACCCGGATGCCCCGGACTCGGCGCTGGAACGGCGGGTGCGGGCGGTCTTCCCCCGCGATGCCGTCGCCGATGATTTCCGCGAGGCCGCGGACCGCCTCCGGGTGCAGGGCGGTCTGCGCGACCGCTTCCGCGAGGGACTGGTCCGCTCCGGGCGCTGGCGTGGCTACATCCGCCGGACCCTGCGCGAGCACGGGGTGCCCGAAGCGCTGGCGGCGATGCCCCACGTGGAGTCCTCGTTCAACCCGGCGGCCCGCTCCCACGCGGGTGCCGCCGGCATGTGGCAGTTCACCCGGGGCACGGGCCGCCAGTATCTGCGCATCGACGGCGTCATCGACGAGCGCCTCGATCCCTGGAGCGCCTCCGAGGCGGCCGCCCGGCTGCTCGCCGACAACTATGCCCGCCTGGGCAGCTGGCCGCTGGCCGTCACCGCCTACAACCACGGCGCCAACGGCATGCAGCGTGCGGTGGAGACGGTCGGCAGCAGTGATATCGGCGCCATCATCCACCAGTACGACGGCCCGTATTTCGGCTTCGCCTCGCGTAATTTCTATCCGGCGATCCTGGCCGCCGTGGACGTCGCCCAGGCGCCCGGGCGCTACTTCGCGGACGTGAAGCCGGAGTCCGCCTGGGAGCCGGTGATCGTCAAGGTGCCGGACTTCATGCCCGCCAAGGCCATCGCCAGCGCCCTGGATATCGACGAGGATACCCTGCGCCGCTATAACCTCGGCCTGGGCCGGGGGATCTGGGCCGGCGAGAAGTTCGTCCCCGAGGGCTATCCCCTGCGCGTGCCCGCCCGCGAGCCCGGCGATGTGCGCCAGGCCCTGGCCGGGGTATCCCTGGACCAGCGCTACGCCGAGCAGTGGCCGGATCAGCACCACCGCGTGCGCTCCGGCGAGAGCCTGTCGGCGATCGCCGCGCGGCACGACGTCTCCACCCTGGCGCTGGCGGCGGTCAACGGCATTACCCGGCCCGACCACATCCGCATCGGCCAGCGCCTGCGCGTACCCATGGCCGGCAAGCCGCCGAAGCCGCTGTCGAAGCTCCCGGTGGACGAGGGCGGCGCGGTCTATACCGTGCAGAGCGGCGACACCCTGGCCGCCATCGCCCGGCGCTACGACATGGGTGTCGACGACCTGATCGCCACCAACGATATCGGCGATCCCGACCTGATCCGGCCCGGCCAGGAGCTTGTGGTCCGCGAGGCCCCGCTGCCGACGCGGGTTGCCGGTAACTACTAGGCCGCGCGGCGGGAGCCGACGGCGTCACGCGGGTCTCCCGCCCGGGCCGTCCGCCCTTCCCGCCCCGCCGGTTCTGCGCCGGCGGGGCGGTTCCATGACTTGCACTGAGCAAACCGGCGTCCGATATTAGAGTCAGGAGTCCCGCTGCCCGGACTCCCAGGCCCCGGTGGCCGGTCCGCCGGGGGGCGAAGGGCCAGAAAGCTGGCCCGGCGGCCTGCCGCCCGTGGTGGCACACGGGGCAGGCCGTGCATGCACGGAAACCGGGAGCCGACATGCTCGAGGCCATCAAGCGCTTCTACCAGGAGCGGATCCAGCTCAACGACCACCCCGAAAACGACCCTCAGCACCGCCTGCAGCTCGCCACCGCCGCGCTGCTCATCGAGATGGCGCAGGAGGACAACGAGCGGCACAGCATGGAATTCCAGGCCATCCACGAGGGCATCCGCGAGGTGTTCGGCCTGTCCGACGAGGACACCACCGCCCTCATCGAGCTGGCCGACCACGAGGCCCACGAGGCGACGGATCATTTCGAGTTCACCCGCCTGATCAACGAGAACTTCGACTACGAGCGCAAGTGCGGCGTGGTCGAGCTGCTCTGGCGCGTGTGCCTCGCCGACGAGGACATGAACCGCTACGAGGAACAGCTCGTGCGCAAGATCGCCGAGCTGCTGCACGTCCAGCACCGCGACTTCATCGCGGCCAAGATCCGTGTGCAGCAGGCCTACTCCACGAGCTACATGAACGAGTACGACCATTTCGAGTGATACCGGCGCGGGCCACTACCGGGCCCGGCAGATCGCGACGATCCGAGATGCCGTCGCGTCCGGGCGCGACGCGGTGCGCGCCGACCCGGAGGGCGGCGTGCTCGCGTTTGCGCAGGCGTTCGTGGGCGCCGGCGGGGTGCAGATCCCCGGCCGGCCGGACGCCGGGGACGAGGCCCGGGCGCTCGGCGAGCGGCTGATCCGCGCGTTACGGGCCGGCGCCATGCGTCACCCCGACGACCGCGACCTCCAGCGCGAGGTCGACCGTGCCCGCCGCGAGGCCCGCTGGGCCCTCGCCGGCGCGGACGACAAGGTGGTCGGGTTCTTCATCGTCCTGCCGCCCGGGGTGGAGGACGAGAGCGCCACCGCCGAGGCCCTGTCCCATGCCAGCCAGGGGCTCGGGCCCGGGGTGTTCGCCAAGGGCGACATCGTGGTGCTGCAGCCGGAGCTCGACGGCACGCGCTTCCAGCCCGTGCTCGAGGACGAGATCGAATGCTGAGGAGAGGCGGATGACACGGACCATTCTGATCACCGGGGCGTCGTCCGGTTTCGGCGAGGCCACCGCCCGGCGCTTTGCCGCCGAGGGCTGGCGCGTCGTCGCCACGGCCCGCCGGCGCGAGCGCCTGGCGCGGCTCACCGAGGAGCTCGGCGGGCCCGAGCATGTGCACGCCGTCGAGCTCGACATGCGTGACCGCGAGGCGGTGATGGAGCGCCTCGGCGCGCTGCCCGCGCCCTTCGACGAGCCGGACGTGCTGGTGAACAACGCCGGCATCGGGCGCGGACTGGAGCCCGCCTGGGAGTCCGATGTGGACGAGTGGGAGGCGATGGTCGACACCAACGTGAAGGGGCTGATGTACGCCACCCGTGCGGTGCTGCCCGGGATGGTGGAGCGCAATCGCGGCCATGTCGTCGACCTCGGCTCCATCGCCGGGCGCTGGCCCTATCCCGGCGGCAACGTCTACGGCGCGACCAAGGCGTTCGTCGCACAGTTCTCGCGCAACCTGCGCGCGGACCTGCTGGGCACGCGGGTACGGGTGACCAACCTGGAGCCGGGGCTGTGCGAGACCGAGTTCTCCATCCAGCGCTTCCGCGGTGATGCCGAGCGCGCGGCCTCGCTGTACCGCGGCAACGACCCCATCGTGGCCGACGATCTCGCCGAGATCATTCACTGGGTGGTGCACCTGCCGCCCCACGTGAACATCAACAGCATGGAGATCATGCCTGTCAGCCAGTCCTGGGGGGCGTTGCCGGTGAAGCCGGTGCGGTGAGGTTTATAACGATATAGTTTGAATATAGAGGTATTCATTCCTTTATCGATTAAGGGCCGTTGCTTATCGTGACCCTCACGCGAACCGCCCCTTCAGGCGATGCGGAGGATCAGGATGACGGCAGCAACGGCCATCGATACGCACACCCGCCACGACGCCCCCGGGGCGGACGAGCTGGAGGCGCTCAACCGGGAGCTCGCCGGTGCGGACGCCACCGCGCGGGTCGCCTGGGCCCTTGCGCACTTCCCCGGCCGACTGGTGCTCTCGTCGAGCTTCGGCGCCCAGGCGGCGGTCATGCTGCACCTGGTCACCCGCCAGCGCCCGGACATCCCGGTGGTGCTCATCGACACGGGTTATCTCTTTGCCGAGACCTACCGTTTCGTAGACGAGCTCACCGAGCGGCTGGCGCTCAACCTGCACGTCTACCGCAGCCCGCTGAGCGCGGCCTGGCAGGAGGCGCGATACGGCCGTCTCTGGGAGCAGGGGGTCGAGGGCATAGAGCGCTATAACCGCATGAACAAGGTCGAGCCCATGCAGCGCGCGCTCAGCGAGCTTGGCGCGGATGCCTGGCTCGCCGGCCTGCGCCGCCAGCAGGCGAGCTCCCGCGCGGAGCTGGACGTGGTCGCGGTGCAGAACGGGCGCTACAAGGTCCACCCGATCATCGACTGGAGCGACCGGGACGTCTACTACTACCTCCGCCGCCACGGGCTGCCGTACCACCCGCTGTGGCACGAGGGGTACGTGTCCATCGGCGACTGGCACACCAGCCGCCCGCTCAGCGATGACCTCACCGAGGAGCAGACGCGCTTCTTCGGGCTCAAGCGCGAGTGCGGCCTGCACGAACACGTCTGAAGCCCCGCAGGCGCGTTCGACACCGGTATAATCCCCACGGAGACAATCACAAACCCGTCGCAACCGTGGGGATGACATGCGACATCTCGGCTCGATACTCCTCGGCGTCTGGCTGATCGTTCACGGCCTGCGCGACATCATCCACCTCACGTTCCGCTACGACGACCTCGCCATGGGCGCGCTGGCCATCGTCGCGGGTGCGCTGCTGTTCATCCGCCGCTGACGGTGATCGGCCGCCGTCACTCGACGGAGCGCCCCACCGCGGGGCTGGTGCTCACCGGGGGTGGTGCCCGCGCCGCCTACCAGGTGGGGGTGCTGCGTGCGATCGCGGACATGCTTCCGCCGCGGGCGCCGTCCCCGTTCCCGGTGATCTCCGGGACCTCCGCCGGGGCGATCAATGCCGCCGCTATCGCCACCCACGCCCGGCGCTTCTCCACCGGTGCCCGGGGGCTGGAGCGTGTGTGGCGGCACTTCCGTGTGGGCCAGGTCTACGAGGCCGGCGGCATGCGGCTGACCCGCAGCGCGGCGCGCTGGCTCGCGGCGCTGTTCTTCTCCGGGCTGGGCACGCAGCGCCCGGACGCGCTGCTGGACAACGCCCCGCTGCGCGGGCTGCTGGCGCGGACCATCCGGTTCTCGTGGCTGCGCGAGGCCATCGACCGCGGCGATCTGCGCGCGCTCAGCATCACCTGCTCGTCGTACACGACCGGGGAGTCCGTGGCCTTCTTCCAGGGCGCGCCGGACCTGGCGGGCTGGCGGCGGGCCCGGCGGGAGGGGCGGCCGGCGCACATCGGCGTCGCTCACCTGATGGCCTCCAGCGCCATCCCCGCGATCTTCCCGCCGGTGCGCATCGGCACGCAGTACTACGGCGACGGTGCGGTGCGTCAGCTCGCGCCGCTTAGCCCGGCACTGCACCTGGGCGCGGACCGGATCCTGGTCGTGGGCGTGGCGGACAACGAGGCGGCCGCGCCGGCACAGACGGTGGCGTCGCATCCGCCGTCGGTGGCGGAGATCGCCGGCCACATGCTCGACAGCGCCTTCCTGGACTCACTGGCGGCGGATGTCGAGCGCCTGGAACGCATCAACCGCACCCTCTCGCTGGTGCCCGGCCGGGCGCGGCGCCACGGCGAAACCGGCCTGCGCCCGGTGGAGACGCTGGTGATCCAGCCCAGCACCTCGCTCACCGGCCTGGCCGCCGCCCATGCCGCCGAGCTGCCGCGGGCGATGCGCTTCTACCTCCGCGGCAGCGGTGCGGACGACCCGGGGTCGGTGGTGATGAGCTACCTGCTCTTCGAGGCCGGCTTCTGCCGTGCGGCCATTCGCCTGGGCTACAGCGATGCACTCGCGCGCGAGGCGGAGATCATGCGCTTCCTCGGCTACGAGCCCGCCGTCAGCCGCGGGCCCGGCGGCGCGGTGCCGCCGGACCTCTGGTAGCCCTGCCCCGCGCTACCGCGGTCTAGCGTTCCGGCGCGGCCTCGAGCTGACCGTTGCAGTATTCGATGGCGGTCTGCCCGGAATCGTAATCGTAGTCGGGGTGTTCGACCCGCTCGTCGTCGCGGTATAGCGGGCAGTCCCGGAGTTCACCGTTGTCGCGGTAGACGGCCCACAGACCGGTGCGTCGGCCGGCGTCGTCGTATACGCCTTCCTCCACCGGATAGCCCCGGGCATCGACGATCCGCCAGCGGCCGCGACGCTTGCCGTGGCGGTAGTCGCCCCGCCAGTGATCGCCGAGCCGGGCGGGCTCGATCCAGGGGCCTTCCCGGTCGCCGTCGACGTAACGGCCCTTCTCGAGGATGTTGCCCTCGCTGTCGTAGCGCACGTGGGGGCCGTCTTTGACGCCGTGGTCATAGTGACTGCGCTCGACGGTGCGGCCGTCCCTGGTGATTCGGTAGGCGCCATCCAGCTCACCGTCGACGTAGTGGCCTTCAGTGCGACGTCCCTCGGTGTCGGTCCGGTGGAACGGACCGACAGGACTGCCGTGGACGTAGGTCACCGAGGTGACCGTGCGGCCGTCGATGACCTCGGTCTCGGTGCCATGGCGGCGAGCCTGCGCGTCGTAGTGGCGGCGGACGTAGTGCCCCGGTGAAACGGTCTCGATAAACAGGCCCACCCGATGGCCGTCGCGGCGCTCGCGGCGATGGCTGACCCGCCCGTTGGGCGCGAAGCGCACGTCGAT
>NZ_WNXE01000009.1:38293-39496 GCF_010993615.1 Arhodomonas sp. KWT
ATAAACAGGCCCACCCGATGGCCGTCGCGGCGCTCGCGGCGATGGCTGACCCGCCCGTTGGGCGCGAAGCGCACGTCGATCTCGCGCGCCAGTCCGGGGAAGACCGTGTGCCGCGCGTTTACGTAGCCGTAGCCGTCGATCTCCTCGTGGATCTCGCGGCGGTCGCTGCCGGTACCGACGGTGCGTATACGCGAGCGCGGCGCCGCGGCGTCGTGAACGGCCCCTGTTCCGGCGGTGGGTGCCGCCGCCGGGTTAGCGTTGGCCGCCCCCTCGGCGGCGGGCCGTTGTGCGGCGACCGCGACGCCGCCGTGGCACAGCGCAACGACGGCCAGCGGGCCGAGCAGTCGGAATCTGAACCGGGGATACGTCATTCCTGCAGGCCTTCCAGCCGTTTGTGCCAGGTCCGCTCGATGGGCTCGCCGGAGAACGTAATGGTCTCAACCGCCGTCACTTTCCCCCAGAAACGGATCGTGCCGTCGTCGGCCAGGTAGTCGGCAAGCGTGGTCTGCATCTGCTCCCTGGACCACGGGGTGGACGGGGCATCGGGGGAGGCATCCAGCGGCATGGGACGTAGTGGCCGGCCGCTGGCGTCAAGGAAACGCGTGCCGCGGAAGAAGAGCGCGGCCGGGGTTTCGGGGTCGACGTCATCGCCGACGGCGGCGGCGATGTCCACCAGCCAGGGCCTGTCCGGCGGTGTGGGGGCCGGTTCCGTGTGCCACGCCGGCTGGCCGGGGCAGCTCAGGCGGGTGTCCACCTCGATCCCGTAGAAGAACACGCGCACGCCGTCGTCGGTCATCAACAGCCAGTCCGTGGTCTCGCCGTCCGGGGTCCAGGTCTCGCTGATGAAATCCGGGTGGCGCTGAAAGGCGGGCTGCCAGACCAGTTCGTGCCCCTCCAGCGGCGGCGCGCTGGCGGTGAGCTCACAGGCCGAACCGATACCGCGCGGCAGCGTCAGGCGGAGCTGATTCCGGTCTGCGTCGCGGACGGCGAGATCGTCCAGGTTCAGCGGTGCCTTGCCCGGCGTCGTGGACCGGTCCAGGTAACGGGTTTCAGGGGGCGGCATATCGCGATTGGAGAACCGCAGGGCGCGGCTGGTGAAATGGAGGATGTGCCTGCTGCTCTCGGTGCTTTCGGTGAACAGCGCCAGGCCGAAGGTGTCCCCGTCCCCCTCGACAGCGTACTGCTGAAACCAGCGGTCGGGCT
>NZ_WNXE01000009.1:39592-41581 GCF_010993615.1 Arhodomonas sp. KWT
CATCCACGCGCTGCATGAGCGTCCGGTCGGAGGCCGACAGGCCGCCGTCGACGGCCTGGTCGATGAGGCGTCCGGAGAGACCAGCGTAGTTCCGCGTCCTGTCGTAGGTGTAGTAACGGTTGTCTTTGCCGGCGAACAGGATGCGCCAGTGACCGGGCTGGCCGTCGACCGGCACTGCCCGGGCGGAGACCGACCCGTCGCGGATTTCCGTCGGTTCGTCGGCCAGGGAGAGTTGTGTATGCGTGGGTTCCTCCGCCGGCCTATAGATAACGGTGGCATCGACGCTGGCGATGCGTTCCAGCCCCGGGTCGGCCCAGCCGAGCGGGAGTAGCCGGATGACGGTGTTCTGCCGGTCGTCGTCGCCGTAGTCGATGCCGATGGACTCGAGTACCAGCGGAATCGTGAGGGCCTGTCCATCGGCGTCTCGCAGTGTCAATTCCTGGAGGGTCAGTTGGCCGAGCTTCCCGTCGCCGTTGATGCCGTGATCGATGGTGAGCGCGAGCGCGTTGTCCTTGCCGTCGATACGGAAAGTGGTGCCGGCGTCGGCGAGCGGGGCCTCCGCCGGTTCGATCAGCGGCAGGTCGGTGGCCTCGCCGTCGGTTTGCGGCAGGAACAGCGAGTAGCCATCGCTCACGCCCGCCAGTCCGCTCGTCCAGGTGAACCATTCCAGGCTGTCCGCCCAGGCGCCGGTTGTCGGGTCATCGTCGGCGTTCATGGCGAGCTGCGTGTGAACGTTCAGCGCCGTGCCGAAGCCGTCGATCCGTTGATCGCTGATCAGTGTCAGCGACTGGATCCAACCACTGTCGCGCTCCAGGCGCATGCGTCCGGACACGTTGGTGAACTGTATGAACAGGTTGTGACCCATGATGCGCAGGGGGTCCACCCTGGTGGACCCGTCTTCGGCCCTGGTGATGTCGACGAACACGCCGTCCTCGTCGATATCGGCGACGGTCAGACGCAGCCCCGGCATGCCCTGGAATCCGTCCAGCGTGACCTGCGCGCCCTCGCGTGCCGGCAGGCTCAACGGCACCGACGGTGCGAGCATGTGCTGTTCCAGCTGCCTGCCCAGCGCGCCGGTCAGCTGTTTGGTAATCAGGTTCCAGGCGGCGCGGTTGGTGGCGGTCAGCCGTGTTTCACCGTCGGGCTCCATGGTCAGGTCGAATCCCCCGGTGATCAGGTCGCGCACGGGGCCGCGGAACAGACCACCCGAGCGGGCACTCGAGAAGAAGGTTTGCCGGCCTTCCCGGGCCCGAATGAAACGCGGGTCGAGATGCACCGTCAGGGACGGGCGGGCCGAGTCGACCCGGTAGCGCATGATGCTCTGCATGGTCACCGCCTGCGTGTCCGACGATGAAGACTGGCTGTCGTCCTCCCGCATCACCGCACTCACGTCGATGCGGTAGTCGCGCTGCTCGCCGACGGCGGGGCTGAAGCGGATCTCGTCCGGTGCGGACAGCTCCACGATGGTGGTGCCGACGCCGATGAGCACGGCGACCGAGAGCACGGACAGCACGATGGTTCTGGTAGACACGAAGAACTCCGGAACAGGTAAAGGGGCCGGCTAAGCGGCGTTGGTGAGACCCGCGAAACGGGCAATGGGGTGTCCGTTGCCCTGGTCCCGACGGGAGTCAATGCGCCACGGGCCCGCCACACCGGCGAGCGGGCCCGACAGGGTGTCCATGCGTGGCGCGCGATGTGCGGTCGTCGGGATAATACGCTGAAGGCGCGACCCGAAATCCTGAATTGCCCGGTTGAATCCGGCGGTGGGCGGTAACGGCGACGGATTGCGATCGGCGGCCCATGTCGAGGTGTCGCCGGCGACACCCGCAGTTTCCGGTATCGGCTGGGTAGAGGCCGGGCGTGTGAGCGATGGGCCCGAAGAAGGGACTGACGTCATTGTTTCCCCGTTGCAGCGTCCATTGCAGCTCTATGAGCCGGGAGAGATCAGTCCCTGATGGGGACGGAAGGACAGCCTGCGAGGCCCGACGT
>NZ_WNXE01000009.1:41680-43150 GCF_010993615.1 Arhodomonas sp. KWT
CGGGAAAGCGCGTTTCCGGGGGCACGGCGGGTGAAGCCCATTTCCCTGGGCCGCAGCTTCCTCCGATTCTCGGCTAGCGATTATAGCGACGGCGGGGGAAACCGGGCAACGCGCCGCCCGGCATCCATGGTGCCCCGGCGGGCGGGCCCGCCCCACGGGGGGCGGGCGGTCCCGGCCGGGGCGATCACGTCGTCCGCCCCGCCGCCCACTCGCCGGCGGAACGGTGTTAGAGCAGGTTGTAGACGAACACCACCACCACCGCGACCGGCGCGACGAAGCGGATCGCCAGGTGCCAGAGCCGGAAGCCGAGGGTCTCACCCAGGCCCAGCTCCTCGCTGGCGCTGGCCGTGGACATGCCCCAGCCAACGAACAGCGCGACGCCGAGCCCGGTGAGGGGCAGCATGATGTTCGCGGTGAGGAAATCGAGCGCGCCAAACAGGTTCTGGCCGAACACCGTGTAGCCGGACCACACGTTGAACGACAGCGCCGAGGCCACGCCCAGGGCCCAGATCGTCACCGCCGCCTTGATCGTCGCCGGCCAGCGGCCCTGGCCGCGCTCCTGCAGCCACTCCACCGTGGGCTCCAGCAGTGAGATCGTGGACGTCCACGCCGCGAAGGTCAGCAGCAGGAAGAACAGCGCCCCGAACAGCGCACCGCCGGGCATCGACCCGAAGGCCAGGGGCAGGGTCTGGAAGATCAGGCCCGGGCCTACGGCGGGCTCCAGGCCGTTGGCGAACACCACCGGAAAGATCGCGGTGCCCGCCATCAGCGCGATGACCGTGTCGAGCACCACCACGGACAGCGCCGTGCCGGCGATGGAGGTCCCCGGAGCGAGGTAGGAGCCGTAGGCGATCATGATCCCCATGCCCAGGCTCAGGGTGAAGAAGGCGTGGCCCAGCGCGATCAGCACGGAATGGGTACTGAGCTTCGAGAAGTCCGGGGTGAATAGGAAGTCCACGCCGGCGCTGAAGCCGGACGTGGTGGCGGCGTAGCCGATCAGGATCACCAGCAGCAGCGCCAGTCCGGGCATGAGTATCTTGGCGGCGCGCTCCAGGCCGTGGCGCACCCCGCGGCCCACCACCACCGCCGTCAGCGCCATGAACGCCGTGTGCCAGAGCACGAGCTGCCACGGGCTCGCCTTGAGCGCGTCGAAGGCGGCCTTCACCGTCGCGGCGTCGGCCCCGGCGAAGGTGCCCGTGGCCGTGCGGCCGACGTAGGCGAGGGCCCAGCCGGCAATGACGCTGTAGAACGAGAGGATGACGAACGAGCCGGCCATGCCGAGCAGGCCGACCCCGGCCCAGGCCGGCGAGCGGCCCTCGCGGCGGGCGGTCGCCGCCACGGCGTTGATCGGGCTCATGCGGCCGCGGCGCCCGAGCAGGATCTCGGCGATCAGGATGGGCAGGCCGATCAGCGCGATGCATGCCAGGTACACCACCACGAAGGCGCCGCCGCCGTTCTCGCCGGTGATGT
>NZ_WNXE01000009.1:43246-45080 GCF_010993615.1 Arhodomonas sp. KWT
TGTAGGGGAATTTCCAGACGTTGCCGAGTCCGACCGCGGATCCCACCGCGGCGAGAACGAATGCCAGCCTGGAGCCCCAGTGCTCGTGTGCCGTGGTCTGCGTGGTGCCTGCCAAGGCGTCGCCCTCCCTAGTTCGCTGAGGCGCAAGGGTAACGCCTGCGGCCGCGGGTGTCGCGCCGGGATGGCGTGCACGGGCTGCCGCGCCGGTATGCCGGGCGATATGCCGCTTCGGCTGTCGGTTGCCTTCGAGCAACCGACCTACCCGACGTCACGGCTGTGCGGTTATGCCCACTGTCTCGTTCCGGTAGGTCGGTTGCTCCTGGCAACCGACAGGACCGGATTGCCGCAGCGCCCCGGTCCGTGGGCATTGTTCGGGGTATGACGCCGCGTGGGCGGTGTTACGCCGGAGGTCGTGCGCGGGTGTCGCCACGGTACACCGGGCGATACCGCCACTTGGCTGTCGGTTGCCTTCGAGCAGCCGGCCTACCCGACGTCACGGCTGTGCGGTGATGCCCGCTGTCTCGTTCCGGTAGATCGGTTGCTCCTGGCAACCGACAGGGCCGGGTTGCCGCAGCGCCCCGGTCCGTACGCATTGCCCGGTGCCGCGAGGTCGGGCACGGCCACCAGGCCGTATGCGGCGTTCCTCTGGAAAAGCACGAAACGTTGCATGCCTTCGGCGCACAACCTGCCGGCTGAATGGCGGCGCCGGTCGTGGTCGGCGCCTCCCGCCGCTTTGCACTGAACCAAAAAAAACGGCCGGGTCCGAAGGCCCGGCCACGCCGCTTGCGCGGCTCCTCGTCGTTGTCGAGGAAGGGAAGAGACAACCGTTCTGAACGCAACCCCGTCCGTAAGGTTGTACAAAGCGTATAGGGTTTGTTTATTCCTGTCAAATACCTGTACACAAACGTCACATCACCGCCATCCGGCGCGGCGTTGACAGCGACGATTTCTGGTATACCATTTCGGTACCAACCACAACATATGGGGCCGACTGGGGATGGTCGTGTTTATATGTTGTGGAAAAACGGCATAAGCCGTTGACTACTCCACTGTTCGAATCTGTCAACCCGATTCAGGGGGAATGGCCACATGAGTTCCGCTGCGAAGGTGCGCGTGCTGCCCAAGAGCGTTAACGAGATCCCGATACAGCCCGCCTCCCAGGACATCTGGGACAAGAAGTATCGGCTCAAGACCAAGGACGGCACCGTCCTGGACGAGACCGTGGACGACACCTACAAGCGCATCGCGCGCGCGATCGCCGAGGTCGAGGTGCCCGAGAAGCGGGACGAGTGGTACGAGAACTTCCTCTGGGCGCTGCGTCACGGTGCGATCCCCGCCGGGCGGATCACCTCCAACGCCGGCGCCTGGGACCACAAGCCCGCTACCTCCACGATCAACTGCACCGTGTCCTCGACCATCGGCGACTCGATGGACGACATCCTCGACAAGGTCCACGAGGCGGGGCTGACGCTGAAGGCCGGCTGTGGCATCGGCTACGAGTTTTCCACCCTGCGCCCGCGCGGGGCGTACGTCTCCGGCGCCGGCGCTTACACCTCCGGGCCGCTGTCGTTCATGGACATCTACGACCGCATGTGCTTCACCGTCTCCTCCGCGGGCGGGCGCCGCGGCGCGCAGATGGCCACCTTCGACGTCGGCCACCCGGACGTGCTCGACTTCATCCGCGCCAAGCGCGAGGACGGGCGCCTGCGCCAGTTCAATCTCTCGCTGCTGATCACCGACGGCTTCATGAAGGCCGTGGAGAACGGCGAGATGTGGCCGCTCGCCTTCCCGCTCTCGCCCAAGGAGGCGGAGATGGACGGCGTCGACCTCAACG
>NZ_WNXE01000009.1:45176-50498 GCF_010993615.1 Arhodomonas sp. KWT
GCAGGTGGTCTGGCGCGAGTGGCCGCGGCGCGAGGGCTACATCACCCGCGAGGACGGCCTCGTCGCCTGCCGGATCTACAAGCGGATCAAGGCCCAGCGCATCTGGGACATGATCATGACCTCCACCTACGACTACGCCGAGCCCGGGTTCATCCTCATCGACCGCGTCAACGAGATGAACAACAACTGGTTCTGCGAGGAGATCCGCGCCACCAACCCGTGCGTGACGGCGGATACCTGGGTGCAGACCGATGAGGGGCCGCGCCAGGTGCGCGATCTCATCGGCCGCTCGTTCGTCGCCCGGGTCGACGGACAGGCACATGCCTCCGGCGAGGAGGGCTTCTTCCGCACGGCCACCAAACCGGTCGTGCGGCTGCAGACCGCAGAGGGCTACAGCCTTCGGCTCACCGAGGACCACCGCGTGCGCCGCGTGAGCCGCTTCACCCGCTACACCACCGAGACGGAATGGTGCGCCGCCGGCGAGCTCCGTGCCGGCGACCGGGTGCTGCTCAATGATCACCGCGACAATGCCGAGTGGGGCGGTGCCGTCAACGAGGACGAGGGTTACCTCCTTGGCCTGCTCGTGGGCGACGGCACGCTCAAGGCGGACAAGGCCGTGCTTTCCGTGTGGGAGTCGGCCGCCGTCGGCAACGGCGATGAGGGCGGGCTGAGCGCCGGCGCCCGTGCCGTGATGGACGCCGGCATGCGCGCCGCCGGGACGCTCCCGCACCGCGCGGACTTCGCGGGCTGGCAGCAGGTCGCCGGCCGTGGCGAGTATCGCCTTGCGCTTGGTGCACTCAAGCAGCTCGCGGAGTCGCTCGGCATGTCTCCCGGGGACAAGGCGATCACCCCGGCGCTCGAGCAGGCATCGAGCGATGGCTATCGCGGTTTCCTGCGCGGCCTGTTCGACGCGGATGGTTCCGTGCAGGGCACCCAGGCGAAGGGTGTGAGCGTGCGGCTCGCCCAGTCCGATCTCTCGCGCCTCGAGGCCGTTCAGCGGATGCTCCTGCGCCTGGGCATTACGGCGACGATCTACCGCGACCGCCGCCGTGCCAACGCGGCGCGCATGCCCGACGGCCGTGGCGGCCACGCGGACTACGCCATCCGGCCGCAGCATGAGCTGGTCCTCGCCGGCGAGGGCATCGCCCGGTTCCGCGAGCGGATCGGTTTTTCTGACAGCGACAAGATGAGCCGCCTCGACGCGCTGCTCGACAGTTACTCGCGGCGGCTGAACCGGGAGCGCTTCGTTGCCCGCGTCGCGGGTGTCGAGGACGACGGCGTGGAGGACGTCTATGACGTCCAGGTGCCGGGGATTAACACCTTCGATGCCAACGGCCTGCACGCCCACAACTGCGGCGAGCAGCCGCTGCCGCCCTACGGCGCCTGCCTGCTTGGCTCGATCAACCTCACCAAGTTCGTGCGCGAGCCCTTCACCGAGAAGGCTCACTTCGACTGGGAGGAGTATCGCCGGGTGGTGAGCATCTTCACGCGGCTGCTCGACAACGTGGTGGAGATCAACGGCCTCCCGCTGCCCAGGCAGCAGGAGGAGATCATGCGCAAGCGCCGCCACGGCATGGGCTTCCTCGGCCTGGGCTCGACGCTGACCATGCTGCGCATGCGCTACGGCGACGAGGCCTCGCTGGAGTTCACCGAGCGCGCCGCCAAGGAGATGGCGCTGGAGGGCTGGCGCACCGGCCTGTCGCTGGCGGACGAGAAGGGTGCGGCGCCGCTCATGGACGAGGAGTTCACCGTCACCAGGGAAATGCTCGCCAAGCGCCCGGAGATGGAGAAGGACGGCTACGCCCCGGGCGACACCATCGCCGGCAAGGTCCTGTGGGCGCGCTACAGCCGCTACATGCAGCGCGTGGCCGAGGCCGAGCCGGAGCTCGTCGACGAGCTCGCCGAGCGCGGCGCGCGTTTCACCCACCACAGCTCCATCGCGCCCACGGGCACGATCTCGCTGTCGCTGGCGAATAACGCCGCCAACGGCATCGAGCCGAGCTTCGCGCATCACTACACGCGCAACGTCATCCGCGAGGGCAAAAAGTCCAAGGAGAGCGTGGGCGTCTACAGCTTCGAGCTGCTCGCGTACCGCTACTTCGTCGACCCGGAGGCGCTGCCGAGCACCGATCCGGAGACGCGCAATCTCCCGGACTACTTCATCACCGCGGACGACGTCACGCCCAAGCAGCACGTCGACATCCAGGCCGCCGCGCAGCGCTGGATCGACTCCTCGATCTCCAAGACGGCCAATGTCCCCACGGACTACCCGTACCAGGACTTCAAGGACATCTACCGCTACGCCTACGAGCAGGGGCTGAAGGGCTGCACCACCTTCCGCTTCAACCCGGAGGCGTTCCAGGGCGTGCTCGTCAAGGACAGCGACCTCGCCAACACCACCTACCGTTTCGTTCTGGATGACGGCAGCGTCGTCGAGGCCAAGGGCGGTGACGAGGTGGAGTACGACGGCGAGATCCATACCGCGGCGAACCTCTACGACGCCCTCAAGGAAGGCTACTACGGCCGTTTCTGACGCACACACGGTCCGCACCCTCGGGTGCGGGCCAACCGAGCGAGCGAGTACGATGGCAGCACGACAGGACAACATCGGCGCGGACGCGCCCGACGGGGAAGAGACCATGGCGATCCACATCGGCAGCAAGATCGTTGACTACGAGGTGGTGAAACCCGAGGCGGCGAACCAGACTCAGGGGCAGCAGTCCGAAGCGCCGGCGGAGTCGTCGATCCAGCACATGCACGAGCGTATCGAGCGGCCGGAAATGCTCGAGGGGTCGACCTACAAGATCAAGACCCCGCTGTCCGAGCACGCACTCTACGTCACCATCAACGACGTGGTGCTCAACCAGGGCACGGAGCACGAGATCCGGCGGCCGTTCGAGATCTTCATCAACTCCAAGAACATGGACCACTTCCAGTGGATCGTCGCGCTCACGCGCATCGTCTCCGCCGTGTTCCGCAAGGGCGGCGACTGCACCTTCCTCGTCGAGGAGCTCAAGAGCGTGTTCGACCCCCGCGGCGGCTACTTCAAGCGCGGCGGCCGGTTCATGCCCTCGCTGGTGGCCGAGATCGGCGACGTCATCGACCAGCACCTCAAGAAGATCGGCATGATGGAGCAGGACGGCCTCGACGAGCACCAGAAGGCGTTCATCGAGCAGAAGCGCGCCGAGGCCGAGGCCAAGGCCGCCCCGGAGCCGACCGCCGCCGACTGCGACGACAGCACCGACGCCTACCCCGAGGGCGCCCAGCTCTGCGGCAAGTGCCACACCAAGGCCATGGTCGTCATGGACGGCTGCCTGACCTGCCTCAACTGCGGTGACTCCAAGTGCGGGTGACGATCCCGCGCGGGATCGCCCCGGCCGACTGGATAGCACCATGCCGGCCGGGGCAGCCTTGAGCTAACCGGGCGTGCGCCGGCACACCAGGGGGTGAGGGGATGAGGGAATGGACATCAGCCACGGACGGCAGCGCGCACAACTAGCCCGGGGACGCCAGTCCCCGGTGGACAGACTGCCGAGCAGCCGCTCACCGCTCCCTTCAGGGAGAGGGGCCGGGGGAGAGGGTCTCTCCGAAATCCGCACGCACCCGCCCGGCAGCCGATCAGCCCGTCCGCCCCACCAGAGCGCGATCCGCCGTTCACCCCTCTCCCTGCAAGGGAGAGAGGCCAGGGGAGCGGGCGTCCCCGAAATCCGCACGCACTCACCCGGCAGCCGAACGACCCGCCCGCCCCAGCAAGGCGCGACCCACCGTTCACCCCTCTCCCTTCACGGGAGAGGGGCTGGGGGAGAGGGTGTCTCCCGAATCCGCTATCACCGACGCAGTCGCCGCGGCCACCTTGCGCTCCACCGCCAGGTATTCGAGGAACACCCGCAACGTCCGGCGGACCTGATCTATCAGCCGGCGCTTGCGTGTCGAGTCCATGACATCACCTCCATGTTGAATACTGTATATATATACAGTATCAATGACGCGGACTCAAACTGCGCGCACGATATTGCGGCAGGCCTGGCGGCGCGGAGGCGGATGGTCTATAAAATCAGTGGGTTACAGTGGAAAATGCAAGCCCGCAGCCTGCAATATCGTGCGCGCACGTTTATTGAATATCCGTGCGCGCTACCTAATCACTGTTGGAAGGACAAAGCACATGTATAAGACTCTCGAAAATCCACTCCCACCTCGGTTTGGTCGCATGTATGTAGATAAGGAGCCGCCGGATATGGGGCCACCCCGAGCAGGTGATACGGTCACCGTCGGCGTGACAGAGGAGGTTGATTTCTACATTCAAGTTCACTCCGTAGAGGGAGATCAGCTTGCGGGTGAGGTTGTCGCCATCGGCCCGAATCCACGAGCGGAGTACGAGGGGTGGTCAAGGGGAGATCGCATTCAGGTTACCGAATCGGCAGTGAGGGCGATAATCCGAGATGATTGATCCCTTCCAACATGTCGCTCAACCGGACGCTCGTACCTCGCGCCGGTTAGTTATGCGTTGGGCGGCAGGCGCGAAGACGATAGAGGTTGCATAAATGAAGCGGGCTCATTCCACAGTCCAGATCACCAATCCGAACCCTCATCGCCGGGGGACACAGATATGGCGTGCCGGACAGATAGTGACCGGCATGGAGGGGTGTCGGCTTGAGAGCATTATTAATGCGTTAACAGCTATGGAAGAGGACACGAGAGACGTAGGTGTGGCAGACCCTGCGCGATGGCTTTCTCACTTCGCTGGACTAGAGAGTCGTGAGTCAGGGAAAGAGGTGGAGCCTTGGATCGAAATACTGCACGGCCACCGAGTCGTCCAAAGCACCGCCGAGTTCCGAGAGCTACTCAGGGCAAAGCGCTAATTGCTATGCATCGCCAACAGCGCGCCCAACAATGCGCTTCATCCGACGCCGCGAACGCGGCGCGGCTGAGCTTCATCGTTAGGAATGATCCATGCTCACAGCCGAAGTTAAGGACTACCTGAAGAAGGTCACATTCCTTGCTCCTAGCGTACGGGAGTTATGGATTATCGGCTCTCGGGCGAACGGGAATGCTCGGGATGAGTCCGACTGGGACTTTCTTGCTTTTGGCGAGCTTGGAGCACTTGAGGAGGTTGCAGCGGCGCCGTCATTGCACCTGGACTACATTGACCTTCTCGTAGTGCGGCCCGACGGCACATTTGAGCGGCCGTGGGGTGAATCGAAGTCGGGCTCCTTGGGCGCGTGGGAGTGGAGCCCGGTTGATGCAACCCATGCCAAGTATGTTGGGACGAAGTGGATACCGGACAGGGAAGCGGAAGAAGAAGGTATCGACACATTGGGTGAC